>NZ_JNKD01000002.1:0-139854 GCF_000701925.1 Ruminobacter sp. RM87
ATACTGATTCAAGAAATCCTCAGTCCATTCGATAGTACCGGTTAGGTTACCGCCAATAATCTTACCAACGGTAACGGTTTTGCCCTTGACTCTGACAGACATGTGACGTACAGGATCCCATGCGTTCTCATAAGAACAGACATAAGTATATTTACCATTTCTATTGAAAAGCAGAGGAGGAAGTTCGGGAGTATCAACAACCATAATTGTACCTATATAGTTACACGTTAGTATGTAACTATAATAACATAAAAAATAAAGGAAGTCTCTTATTTTTTGGACTTCCTAATAAATTATTTTTGATAATGTAACTAGATATTCAAAGAATGGGTAATATATAGATATATTCCATTAAGGTTTTCTTAAGTTCTTAATTTTTATTCATATTCATCAGACTCTCTTTTATTATTTTGTCGTAAACGCGATAGGTAATGTTTTTCTGTTGCAATATGAAATCTGATATATCGTTGGGGTTGAGAGTGGAACGGTAAACTGTGTTGTACCTAATGTTCTTTTCCATTTCGACTGTAAACTTTATAAAAATACCCCGGTAAGTTTTATCTAACTAACCGGGGCGCTACAATTGTTAGAATGTGTTTTTATGACACTAGTACGAAGAGTCTGTCTGATTATCTATTTCACTGAGAAATACATTGAAAGCATTCAGAATCACCAATGCAACTTCAGTAAAGTTTGCGGTATTCTGAGTGTTCAGTACAATCTGAATGTCATCTTCTGTCACAATATCCTTCATAACGTTATCATGAATGTGTGATATTACTATAATTTGAATTTGGCATTCATGAGCACTTTGTATAAGACTGATAAGATTCTGGCTTTCGTTGGCATTCTCAGATATGATTAACAGGCAATCATTCATTTTTGCAACACTTTCAAACTGAACTCTTAATGATTCTTCTATTCCTAAATTAGGATATAAATGACTCATCTGCCCAGCATCATTGTTAAGAACAATTGCGTTAATTTTCTGGTTTGCATACATGAGATTGCCGTTAAGGACCTGGGAAAAAATAGAACAAAGTGGTCGGCACAAAGGACTTCCCAAACAAATTATTTTGTTGTTTGGAAGGCTTAAACTCATTGCAGCGACAGCTGTTTCCATATTCTCTAAAGCTTCCTGAGGCACACTTGTTACTGCTGTCATGGTGTCTTCCAGACATTTGTTAATAGTGTTCTCAAGATATTGTTGAATATTATCAGTCACTTGTTAATTTCCTACTTTAATCCAGGTAATGATACGCTTTAACTTGCCGTTTTCAGATATACTGATATCACCACTAAGTCCTCTGATAGACTGCTGATGATTTGCTGTTAAATCATGTAAATGGAGTGCAAGATTGAGTGAGTCATAGCCTATGGCAAAACTTCTTAAAGTGTCACCATTAGCTTTAGGAAGAATTTCCTGAATTCTTTGTTTTGCTCCACTGTCTTTCAACATCCAAGGCTGGTCACCCAACTTGATGCCGTTCAGACTGGTTGCTATAGCTGACTGAGTAAGACCATCGTTACTCTTGGCACCAGCATAGTAGGTTGCACTATCACCGATGTATGCTCGGGCGCTGTCCTTAATTTTGGAAGTTTCAAGAGGGGTTCCATAGATATATACGCCATCATATGCTCTATAACTGTTTAAGCAGCCTTTAACTGTATTTTCGATGGTGTTCATATCTTCATAATAACAAAGACTGATACCTTTATTGTTAGCAGTACTCCAGTAACTGTTAAGTGAGTTGGCCATTCTGTCGCCTCTTTCATTTCTTGGTGCGATGATTACTGGTGACTGAATGCGATCTCTCTGCATTTCAAGTGAGGCATTGAACATGTCATTTTCAGGAGCCAAAGTAAGGTAGTATACGTTGGATACGTTTGGTTGAGAGTTACCCTGATTAAGAGCAATGACCGGCACGGCAGGGCGCTGTGCGAGTAATTCATTTACCTGTTCTTTAATTATTGGCCCGATAATAACCTTGGCTTTATCGTTCAGAGCCTGGTTGTACAGAACAGGAATTGAAGAAGCGGCGGTATCATAGAACTTCAGATTAACGCTGATGCCTCTGTCTCTGTATGAGCTGAGTATACCTATTTTCACTGGGTTGCCGATGATTTTTGCGTACGGGCCGGTAAGTGGAAGGAATACTGCGATTGTATCTCCGTTGCCAATATTGTTTCCGAATGCCTTTTCATTTGAAGCGGTTTCATGTTGGGTGGCTTTTTTGCTTAATACCGGGTGATCAGGGTATTTTTCTTCAAAGGACTTCAACAGTCTTTCTTTTGATTTCGCACTCTGATTTTTGCTGATAAGTGCATATTCAATAAATCCGCAGGTCAGATCGTCTCCATTTGCTTTTGACTGTCTGAAAGCATTCATCAAATCTTTAGGAGCCGCCTTTGAGAGTGCAGAGGAAGCTCTTTCGTAGATTTCTGATTTGTCGTTATTGCTGATTGAATCCGCAAGGTTAAGGTAATTAAGACCGGCATCAAGATATTTACCGTTCGCCTCATTTACTCTTGCTGAAAGTGAGTAGTAATAATTTGCTACGTCTTTTGGTAAAGACATGACGTTAACTGAATTTAACAGATTTGCAGCTGCTTTGTAATTACCGGATTTTGATTTGATTTGAGCTTCAATGATGTCTGCAATATTCCCCTGAAGAGGAGTGATGGCGGATTCTCTCATCTGGCTGAGAACTTCTGAAGCTGCACCAGTATTCCCTTCGTTGGAATATGCTCTGGCAAGCAGAATCTGCCAGTCATAGTTGTATTCCGGTACGGATGCGCTCAATTGTGAAGAATACCATGATGAGTCGTGTTCCATGGCGGCAAAAGGCTCAGGTTTAAGTTTTGAATCGTGTCCGGAAAGTACGCTACATGCGTTAAGTGTGGATAAAAATAACAGTGTATAAAAAACTGAAGATAATTTAAAATGCTTATGTTTTGTGAACATTTGTGAATTCTCAAAATTGACAACTATTACTGTTTGTTATTATACACGTTTTGCTTGTGGATAAGTAGTACAAGGTTATTAAAATATGCTTGAATTGCAGAATGCGCTTTATATCGTTCCAACTCCTATCGGAAACATGGATGACATTACATTCAGAGCCTGTGACGTCCTGAAAAAAGCTGATGTGATATGTGCTGAAGATACAAGACACTCGCTACCTTTGCTAGAAAGCATTGGCGTGAAATCACCAAAACTAATTAGTTTTCATGACCACAACGAAACTGAGAAGGCTGATAAAATAACAGCAATTATCGAAGAGGGTAATTCTGTCGCTCTTATTTCAGATGCGGGTACCCCAATGGTTTCTGATCCCGGATATCATCTGGTGGCTGCATGTGTCAATAAAGGAATTATGGTATATCCGCTTCCTGGGGCGTGTGCAGCCATAACTGCGCTCTGCTCTTCCGGAATGCCTAGTGACAGATTCAGTTTTGAGGGTTTTCTCCCTGTAAAGGAAAAAGCTTTGCATGATAAGCTGAGAAGTCTTTTAGAGGAAGAAAGAACCATGATTTTCTATGAGGCTCCCCGCCGTATTTTTGATACGGCCAAAGCTCTGGGGGCAGTATTCGGTGATCGCAAGGTAATGGTAGCTCGTGAACTTACAAAAACTTTTGAAACCAAATATTACACGACCTGTAACCACCTGGCTGAGGAACTTGAAAAGGATCCGAATGTTCAGAAGGGGGAGATGGTAATTGTACTCGCTCCATACAGAAAAAAAGAAAATGATAATGCAATCCCTTCAGATGCCAAAAAATTAATTGACATCCTTTCAGGTGAACTTCCTCCTAAAAAAGTCTGTTCACTTGTGGCTCAGATGTATGATTTGCGTAAAAACGATTTGTACGATTATCTGCTGAATCAGAGTAAAACTGAGTAAATGTATGTGTGAATACCGTTTTCTTTTCACAGGTGTAACTTTCTTTTAACACATAAAGTATAAAGTTAAAAATATATATGATATAATCACGGCGAGTTGGTCGGGTGATCGCTGCTTTATGGTTGTGTTGAAAGACAGACGCATAAAGGGGAGGAAAGTCCGGGCTCCGCAGGGCAGGGTGCTAGATAACGTCTAGGGGATGAAAGTCCACGACAAGTGCAACAGAAAGTATACCGCCGTTTATCGGTAAGGGTGAAATGGTGCGGTAAGAGCGCACCGCATGGCTGGTGACAGTACATGGCAAGGTAAACTCCACCCGGAGCAAGACCAAATAGGCCTCATTGACGTTGCCCGCGTAAGGGGCGGGTTGGTCGCTTGAACCGGTGAGCAATTGCCGGTCTAGAGGAATGATCACCACTGAGAAATCAGTACAGAACCCGGCTTATAGACCAACTCACTGATCAATTCAAAGATCTCTTTTTCCTTCAAATATTTGTTGTTTAACCCCTTGTTGTATACGTAAACTGTCTAATTATGAACGGTTATAAGCATGTTACAGTCCTGCTGAAAGAAGCAGTTGACGCTTTAGAAATAAAACCTAACGGTACATACTTGGATTGTACTTTTGGCAGGGGGGGACATTCACGTGAAATTTTATCCAGACTCGGTCCCGATGGAAGGCTCTTTGCAATAGACAGAGATCCTGAAGCCGTTAAAGCCGCTCAGGATATTAAAGATTCACGTTTTACAATTATTCATGGCTGTTTTGCGGATGCTCTTTCTCTGCTTGAACCTTCTGGCGTCGTTGGTCAGATAGATGGCATGTTACTGGATCTTGGTGTTTCATCTCCTCAGCTTGATGATCCTGAACGTGGTTTCAGTTTCATGAATGACGGACCTCTTGATATGAGAATGGATCCATCTGAAGGAGTCAGTGCGGCTGAATGGGTGAATTCTGCTGGTGCGGACGAGATTGCTCGGGTTCTGCATGATTTCGGTGAAGAGCGCTTTGCAAGAAAAATTGCTGCCGCAATCGTTCATGACAGAGTGGAGACTCCTTTTACAACCACCCGTCAATTAAGCAGCATGATTGCCAGAGTAATACCAATAAAGGAAAAAGGAAAGCATCCTGCAACCAGAAGTTTTCAGGCTATAAGAATTTTAGTTAACAGTGAACTCGATCAGGTCGAGAAGGCCTTGGAAAACTCAAAGAGATTACTTGGAACAGGAGGCCTGCTTTCTGTAATTAGTTTCCATTCTCTTGAGGACAGACTGGTAAAGAATTTCATGCGTCGTGCTGAGAAAGGTATTCAGCCGCCAAGAGGCTTGCCTGTATCAGAAGATGAAATTCTCAAGACTAGAACATTTAAAACTGTCGGTAAGGCGATTTATCCTTCTGACGAGGAGGTTAGTGTTAATCCTCGTTCGCGCAGTGCTGTTCTCAGAGTAGCCCGGAGGTGGGGAAGTGGAGTATAACTATAACAATTCATTGTCGGAAGAGGATGATGGATTATGCAGACATGTGATTAGTTTTTTCAGGAACAATACATACTTCATAGCCTGTCTTGGGCTTATTCTTCTAGCTAGTTTTATTCTTGTTTCCAGAGTTCAGGATACTCGAAAAAATACAACGAAGATGAATCAGGAGCTAAAGCTTCAGGATAAGATAGTTCAGGAATATCAGCATCTGCGTCTGGAGAGACAGACTTTAACTGAATATTCTCACGTTAAAGCTTTGGCAAAAGAAAAACTCCATATGTCGGATCCAACCGTGGAAAACAAGAAAGTTATCGATGTAAGAAATTCAGGCGGTAACTTCAAATGAAATCAGAATTAAAACAGAAGTTAAAAAAATACCTGAAAGGCGAAGGTGATATGTCGTTGAATATATCATCAAAGCGTGTTTATTTTCTTTGGGGATTTTTTTTCTTTCTCATTATCTGTATCTGTCTTAGAATCTATTATCTGATGGTCTACAGCCCTGACTGGCTGATTTCGAAGGGCGATGATTTAATTGTGCGTACGCAGCAGGACGATGTCCACAGAGGGAGAATTTTAGACAGAAACGGGGTCGAACTCGCAAGCAGTGTTCCGAAGCATTCCATTTCTCTTTATCGTAGAAGTTTTCATGAATCCAAAAAACCAAAAAAAGAGCTGGATGAACAGCTAAAGGTTCTTGCCACGCTTGTAGGAATGCCGTATCAGACCTTGCATGACAAGGTATATGCAAGCAATAAAGGCGAAATTCTTTTAGCCAAGGAAGTTGAATCGTTTGTTGCCGCTCAGATAAAAGAGATGGGAATTCCTGGTGTGAGCCAATCAAAGATTCTGCATAGATATTACCCTACTGCCGAGGTTAATGCCCAGTTGGTAGGTATTACTAATGTTGACGGTATTGGTACTGAAGGTATTGAAAAACAATACAATGATTACCTGCTTTCAATACCTGGTCAGAGACGTATCAAAAAAGATAATAAGAATAACATTATTGAATATATAGGTACATACAAGGAAGAAAAGAAAGCGGAAGATCTGTACCTGAGTATAGATGAACGTATTCAGTTCAAAGCATATACCGCCCTTAAGTACGCAGTAGAAATTAATCAGGCCACTTCTGGAAGTCTGGTGCTTATTGATGCGTGGACAGGTGAAATCCTTGCCATGGTTAATTCTCCTTCCTACAACCCTAACAACAGGGATAATTATGAGTCACGTCGTGCAAGAAACAGAGCTGTCACTGATTCCTATGAACCTGGTTCAACTACAAAACCATTGATTGCCATGGGCGCTTTAGCTCATAACCGGATTGATTGGCGCAGGGTAATTGACTGCCGTCCTTTTTTGGTTAACGGAAAAAGAATAACCGACAGCCATGCAATGAACAGCGGTACTCTTAGTGAAGTCATAAAGTTTTCGTCCAACACAGCTATGGCACATGTGGCTCTTGAGATGAAAGCTTCAGAGATAATAAGTACATTAAGTATTTTTGGTTATGGCAAAAAAACAAACCTTAATCTTGTAGGTGAAAGTGCGGGCTCATTGCCGAAGATAACTAACAAAACAAGAATAAGTGATATTGAACGTGCGACAATGGGCTATGGTTATCGACTCCGTGCTACGCCTCTGCAGATTGCTCAGGCATACAGTATTTTTGCCAACAAGGGTATCAGAAAGCCTTTGTCCATTATTAAGGTTGACACTCCTCCTGTAGGAACAAGAGTACTCAATGAAGCAGAAACAAAAAGAATGCTTGATGCTCTTGAATCGGTTGTTGAAGGTGGAGGTACCGGGTCTCTGGCTCGCGTTCCGGGGTATCGTATTGGTGGAAAAACAGGCACAGCAAAGGTTGCTGAAAGCGGCGGTTACGGTAAATACTACATGGGGTCCTTTGTAGGAATTGCCCCGATGAGTAATCCCCGTTTTGCTATGGCGGTTATAATCAATGAACCTCATGCAGGTAAGTTTTACGGTGGTGTGGTAGCCGGTCCTGTTTTCTCAGAAGTAATGCAGAAGACTCTGGAACTTTACAATATTCCGCCTGATGATCTTAATCCCGATGGAAGTATGAAAACCATTAAAGATAAAGACAGAATATTGAGAAGCAAGCAGAAAAAGAATTAAGGGATTCTGATGATAAGTTTAAAAAGAATTGCTGAGGCCTTGAATATACAGGCACCTGACGTTAATTTGTCTGCTTTATGCAGTGACAACCGTCGTGTAACTGACGGTTCGTTGTTTATTGCCCTGAAAGGTTTGAACTTTGATGCCAGAACAACAATTGGTCAAGCTGTTGAAAAAGGGGCTGCCGCAGTAATTTATGAAGATTCTGGTGATGATTTTGTGCCTCCTGCAGTAGGTGTACCGTGTTTCGGGGTAAGGGAGCTTTCCGAAAAACAGTCTGTTATTGCTTCTGTCTTCTACAATTGTCCTTCGAAGGATCTTGATTTAATAGGTGTTACTGGCACTAATGGTAAAAGTACAACTACACACCTTGTTGCAGCTTGGTTGAATGAACTGAAGGTAAAAACCGGAATTCTTGGAACACTTGGAACAGGTTTTTATCCTGATTTAAAGCCTTGTGCAAATACAACACTTGCTGCTCTGGATCTGGAAAAAACCTTATACGAAATGAAAAATGATGGGGCCTCTGCAGTAGCAATGGAAGTTTCATCACATGGTATAGCACTTAAACGGACCAGTGAATTAAAATTTAAAATCTGTGCTTTTACCAATTTAAGTCGCGATCATCTTGATTTTCACAAAACGATGGAAAATTATGCCGCAACAAAGTTTGAACTGTTCAGGTCGGTTCCGTCTGATATGTGCGTGATAAATGCTCATGACACGGTTGGCAGACAGTTCCTTTCAAAATTACCTGGAGCGCTGGCCTACAGCACAGACAGAATTGAAGGTGACAGAGTTATTTTTGCTGAAAATATCGAATATCTGCCACATGGTATAAAAATTCAAGTTGATGGTTCTTTTGGAAAAGCTGAATTAACTGTACCGCTTATAGGTTCGTTTAATGCTGAAAATGTTCTTTGCGCATTGGGAATCATGCTGGTGCACGGGTATTCTCTTAATGAACTGGCCGAAACCGCTCATGTATTGAGAGCTGTAAACGGGCGAATGGAATGTTTTAAAACTGAACATACTCCAATGATAATTGTTGACTATGCTCATACACCTGATGGCTTGGAAAAGGCAATCAATGCAGTAAGAGAGCACCGTTTTGGCAAAATAACCTGCATATGCGGATGTGGTGGAGACAGAGATACCGGTAAAAGACCTGTTATGGCAGAGATTGCCTGCAGGAATGCGGATCATGTGATTTTCACCAATGACAATCCTCGTACTGAAAATCCTGATGAAATTATAAGAATGATGATAGATGGTGTACGAAATATTTACACAAATTACAAAGTTATTCAGGATCGTCGAGAGGCCATAGAAGATGCGTTCAGAAATTCCAGCGGGAATGACGTATTGCTTGTCGCAGGCAAGGGGCATGAGGATTATCAGATTATAGGAAAAACCAAACATCATTACAGTGATCGTGAGGTTGCCATGGAGTTAGTTGGAGTTGACAGATAATGATTCCTTTGAAACTGAAACTTATTGCGGATTTTTTAGAAGGTGAACTTACCGGGTCTCCGGATGAAGTTGTTGAAAGAGTTGAGACTGATTCCCGCAAGGACGTCAGGGGGGCTTTATTCATTGCGTTGAAGGGTGAACGTTTTGATGCGCATTCTTTTATCAGTGATATAGCAGAATCAGGTGCAAAAGCCGTAGTGGTTGATCATAGATGTGATGTCAGTGTTCCACAGATTATTGTTGGCGATACCGCTAAAGCCTTAGGACTTGTAGGTAAATTAAATCGTCGCATGAGTCAGGCAAAAGTGGTCAGTATGACAGGTACCTGTGGCAAGACTTCAGTTAAGGAAATGACAACGGCAATACTTAAAACCATGGGGAGCACAGTTGCGACTCAGGGAAATTTCAATAATGCGGTAGGTGTACCTCTTTCCCTGTTGCAGATTTCAAAGGATACAGAATATGCTGTAATAGAGCTTGGTGCCAACCACCCTGGAGAAATTAACTATATCGTTAATCTTGCAGAGCCGGATGCTGTTGCGATAAATAATGTTGGCAGTGCTCATCTTGAAGGTTTTGGCAGTCTGGACGGAGTTTACAGAGCAAAGAGTGAAATTCTTGACTATGCTTTAGGCCATGGCGGTCGGGGCGTTGTAAATGCTGACAATGAGTATTATTCCAAATGGTCTGCAGAGTATGGCAACCGGCTTAAGCTTGTTTCTTTTTCCGCTGAAGGAAAATCTGATGCAGATTTCAGAGCTGAAAAAGTGACTTTGCAGCAGAACGGGTGTTTTTCATTTGAGTTGAACTCCCCGTTAGGTAAAGCAGAAATAAATCTTGGCATTCCAGGCAGGCATAATGTGGCAAATGCATTGTGCGCCGCGGCTCTTAGTTCATTTGTTGGGGCTAAACTTGAAAATGTCGTAAAGGGATTATCATCTGTCGCTCCGTGTAAGGGACGTCTTTTTGTTGAAAAGTATGGCAGTGTCACATTGATAGATGATGCTTACAATGCTTCAGTGAATGCCGTGAAAGCTTCAATAGATACGCTGTCATTATTTCCGGGGAAAAAGATTTTTGTATTCGGTGATATGGGTGAACTCGGAGAAGGTGCTAAATCTCTTCATTCTTCAGTTGGTGAGTACGCCCTAGGAAAAATAGATTATTTCCTGACTGTAGGTGATTTAGCTAAAGAGGCATCTGCTTCCTTTGGTAATAAAGGGATTCATTTTAACAGCAAAGATGAACTGCAGAATTTTATAAATGATTTCCTAAAAAGCAACAGTTCTTCTACTGTAGCTGTTAAAGGAGCTCATTTCATGCATATGGAAAAGATTGTTGACTATATCAGAGCATTATGCGGAGGTAGTAAATGTTAGTAATGCTGGCTGATTATCTGGCCAACAACTTTCAGGGGCTGGGAGCTCTGAGAGTTGTAAATTATATCAGTGTAAGAGCTATATGTTCTTTAATTACAGCGTTGTGTTTGTCATTGATGATCGGACCATATATGATCAGAAAACTTCAGTTGCTTCATTTTGGTCAGGTTGTCCGCAATGACGGTCCTGAAAGTCATTTCAGTAAGCGCGGTACGCCGACCATGGGCGGTATCATGATTATCGGAGTGATTGTTCTGTCAATGCTTCTGTGGTGTAAGCTCGACAACATCCATGTGTGGATTGTTTTGTTTGCTTTGGTAAGTCATGCACTGATAGGTTTTGCTGATGACTACCTTAAGATTGTCAGAAAAAATCCTAACGGATTAATTGCCAAGTACAAGTATTTCTGGCAGTCAGTAGTTGCTATTATAATCGGTGTCACCCTGTATTCTGTTAGTAAGAGTCCTGCGGAAACACAGCTTGTATTACCATTTATTAAGGACTGCATGCCTAATCTCGGATTCCTGTTTATTCCTTTTGTATACTTCGTTATTGTTGGTTCATCAAATGCCGTAAATCTTACTGACGGTCTGGATGGTCTGGCCATAACCTGTACAATACTTGTTGCAGCCGGTCTGGGAATTGTTGCTTATCTCACAAGTAATGCCGAATATGCCAATTACCTGTTTATTCCATATCTGCCGCATGCCGCAGAATGCAGTCTGGTATGTACTTCAATTATAGGGGCCGGTCTGGGCTTCCTTTGGTTTAATACTTATCCTGCTCAGGTGTTTATGGGGGATGTCGGTTCTCTATCTCTCGGAGCTGTTTTAGGTGTTATCTCTGTAGTTATCAGAGAAGAAATCCTGTTATTCGTAATGGGCGGTATATTTGTTATCGAAACCATTAGTGTAATTCTGCAGGTCGGTTCATACAAATTAAGACATGGTAAGCGTATTTTTAAGATGGCTCCAATCCATCATCACTTTGAAAAGAGCGGTTGGCCGGAACCACGCGTAATTGTCCGTTTCTGGATTATTACCTTTGTATTGGTATTGATTGGTTTAGTAACATTAAAACTGCGTTAAGGATTAAAGGATAATGGCTAAGTCTGTTGCTGTTGTTGGTTTGGGAAAGAGTGGTCTTTCAACCGTGAATTTTCTGTTGGCTCATGGGGTTGTTCCTGTTGTTTTTGACAGTCGTGAAAAGCCGGCAGGCGAAGCAGATCTCGATAAGAGAGTTTCTTTGTTTAAAGGAGCTCTTGACGGAGATAAATTAGGCGGCTTTGACTGTCTGATTGTAGGTCCGGGGCTGTCTTTAAAATTACCTGCTCTGGTTAAAGCCAGAGAGTGTGGGGCGGAAATTATCGGTGATATTGAGCTTTTTGCCAGATATGCTAAGGCTCCTACAGTTGGTATTACCGGTTCAAACGGTAAAAGTACAGTAACCACATTAACTGCTCTGATGGTCGAAGCTGACGGCAAGAAATGTGGTATGGGCGGAAATATAGGTATTCCCGCTCTTGATGTTATCGCTGATGATGTAGATGCCTATGTACTTGAACTCTCAAGTTTTGAGCTCGAAACAACTTCCAGTCTGAAGCTAGCCGGTGCTGTTATTCTTAATTTAAGTGAAGATCATCTTGACAGATATGAAGGCAGTATGCAGCTTTATCTTGAAGCAAAGCAGAGAATTTTCAAGAATGCCGATAAAATTATTGTAAGTCGCGAAGATAAGGCAACAGTTCCTCCGTCAGGAGAATATTTTTCCAGCTTTGGCTGTGATGATAAAGACTACGGACGTGTTATTAAGGATGGTGAAGTCTGGTTAAGTGTGGACGGGGTTCCTTTAATCAGAAACACTGAATTGGGTATAACAGGTCTTCATAATGAGCTCAATGCATTGGCAGCTATGGCGCTTGCAGATACTTTAGGTATCAGTAGGGATGCTCAGCTGAAAGTATTACGCAGCTTTACAGGTCTTCCTCATCGCTGTCAGCTTGTTCGTGAACTTGAAGGTGTTCGTTATTACAATGATTCCAAAGCAACTAATGTAGGGTCTACTTTAGCTGCCGTAGCTGGGCTTAAGGATGGTGTTAAGGGACGTATTATTCTTCTTGCCGGCGGGTTAGGTAAGGGGCAGGACTTTACTCCTATCAAGAATATGCTCGGGAAAGAAATCGCATATATGCTTTGTTTTGGTCGTGATGGTGCTATGCTTGCAACTCTTGGTGATCAGACAAGATTGACTGATAGTATGGTTGAAGCTATTGAAATTGCGCATAATGAAATTGCAAAACCTGGAGATGTTGTTCTTCTTGCTCCTGCATGTGCAAGTCTAGATCAGTTCAAGAGTTTTGAAGAACGTGGTGATGTTTTTGCCGAAAAGGTAAGGATGCTTTAAATGAGCTTCTGGGCCAGATTACTTGGAAACAGTGACAAAAAATACAGGTTAAACGGGGTCATGTTTGATACCTGGTATATCGTTTTGCCGGCTATACTGACAGTTATCGGTCTGATCGCAATCTATTCTTCTTCCATCTATGTAAGTGTTGACAAGTTTGGCACTGATTCCCATTATCTGTTGAAACAGCTGGGATTCTGTTTTGGATCTTTTGTTCTGTATATGATGCTGCTTAATGTCAGCACAAAACAATGGTATGAGTTGGGAAGATTTAAGATAGTGAGCCTGGTCATAGTACTGAGTCTTCTGGTCGTGTTTGTAGGGCGAGATATAAATGGAGCCAAGCGTTGGTTGTCGCTGGGGTTCTGTAATATTCAGCCTTCCGAGTTCATGAAGCTGGCTCTAATTCTTTTTGTTTCAGGCTATATTCATCGGCATTACGATGAAATTAGGCGCTTTAAGTGCAATCTGCTGATATCTATTCCTTTTTTACTGTTTGTGGCAATTCTGTATCTCCAGAGAGATATGGGAACAATGGTGATTATTGCCATCATTCTCGGGGTTATTCTTTTTATTTCTGGGATGCAGTGGAAGTATATATTTCCGGTTTGTATCCTTGGACTGCTCGGCGTTCTGTGGCTGATACAGGATCCGTATCGAATGGGGAAAATAGTAAGTTTTCAGGATCCTTTTGTGACTAGAACAGGTACAGGTTTCCAGTTGAGTATGTCTTTGATTGCCATCGCTAAAGGCGGACTGTGGGGACAGGGGTTAGGTAATAGTGAAATCAAACTAAGTTATATACCTGAACCGCATACTGATTTTATTATGTCCATTGTCAGTGAAGAATGCGGATTTATATCGGTTCTGGTTATTTTTGCACTTGAACTAATGTTGATAGTAAGAAGTTTCTTTATGGGATTCGAAGCCCTGAGATCAAAAACTGACTGCAATTATTTTCAGGGATTCTGTGCAATAGGCATAGCTACCTGGTTTGGTGTTCAGTGTATTATCAATATGGGGGTAATCTGTGCCCTGTTTCCTACCAAGGGTCTGACAATGCCTTTTATCAGTTATGGTGGTACCAGCCTTATTTCTTCGGTTATAGCAGTATGTATTCTATTAAGAATCAGCTATGAACGAAAATTAAGTTATGTCAACAGAATACGAAAGGCACAGATTAGATATAAGCAGGTTAATAAACGCGTTCGTGCTGAAAACAAAGATGGTGCACAGAACGTTTAAACATAGGACTAAATGATGAAAAAGATTCTTGTTATGGCCGGTGGAACGGGGGGACATGTCTTTCCCGGACTTGCAGTGGCAAAGGAACTTTCTGAAAAGCATAATTTCGAAGTGCTTTGGTTGGGAACCAAAGAAAGGATGGAAGCAGATCTTGTACCTGCACATGGTTTTAAAATTGAATTTATCAAGATCAGCGGTTTAAGAAGAAACGGCTTGTTAAGGAAGCTTGGAGCGCCGTTTACCATTCTGAGAGCTGTTTTTGAAGCACTTAAGGTTATCAGAAAGTTTAAGCCTGATGTTGTTCTGGGTATGGGAGGATATGCTTCAGGCCCAGGTGGAATTGCCGCAAAGTTATGTGGAATACCATTGGTTCTTCATGAACAGAACGCTTCTCCGGGAATAACAAACAGAATTTTATCAAAAATAGCTGATAAAGTGCTTTTAGGTTTTCCAGGTGCTATTTCTGGAAAAAAAGTCGAGTATATCGGTAATCCCGTGCGTGCGGAAGTTGTGGCTTTAAACGGCAGATTACCAAAAGATTTTAATCATGAAAATTTAAACGTTCTGGTAATAGGCGGTAGTCTTGGAGCTAAGGCTCTTAACGATCTAGTTCCTAAAGCTGTTGCATTAGCCAATAAGAATGGAGCGAGAATACATATTACTCACCAGACAGGTAAAGGGAACAGTTCTGGTGTGGATGCGGTATACAGAAGTCTTGAGGTTGAAAATTTTACTGTATGTGATTTTATTTCCGATATGGCTTCTGCATATTCTGCAAATGACGTGATTATATGTCGTGCTGGTGCTTTAACCCTTGCTGAGGTGTCTGCAGCTGGAATGCCTGCCATTTTTGTCCCCCTTCCAACTGCCGTAGATGACCACCAGACCAAAAATGCAAGGTATCTGTCTGATAATGGCGGAGCTGTGTGTATGCCTCAGTCACAGCTGACATCTGAGAAATTGGCTGACATACTCAAGGACTGGTCTGATAATCGTGGTAAAATCAGTGAAGTGAGCAGAATTGCGGGCAGTATGGCCAAACTGGATGCCACCGAGGCTGCGGCGAAGGTGTGTATGGAATTAGCTGATAAGGCTTCATAAAATATTAATTCGGAGTATTTATGGCAAAAACAGATTTTGAAGTCCCTCAAATGCATAAGGTTCATCGTATCCATTTTGTCGGCATCGGTGGTGCCGGTATGAATGGTATTGCTGAAGTATTGGCTAATGAAGGTTATGAAGTTACCGGCTCGGATATTATGGCGAGCAGTACTACCAAGCATCTTGAAAGCAAGGGTATTAAGGTTTTTATCGGACATGACAGTAAGAATGTTGAACATGCAAGTGTTGTAGTTATTTCAAGTGCAATCAAAAAAAACAATCCGGAATGGATCAGAGCAATTGAGTTAAGAATTCCTGTTGTACGCAGAGCTGAAATGCTTGCTGAACTTATGAGATATCGTTTTGGTATTGCCGTTGCCGGAACCCATGGAAAAACAACAACTACAAGTCTTATCTCAAGTATATATGCTCAAGCAGGGCGGGATCCTACTTTTGTTATAGGCGGACTTTTAAACAGTGCCGGTGTTAATGCCAGACTAGGTACCGGGCGTTACCTTATAGCAGAAGCTGACGAATCAGATGCATCTTTCCTGCATCTTCAGCCTATGATGTCTGTAGTTACAAACATTGAAGAAGACCATATGGATACATATGGTGGAGATTTTGCCAAATTAAAAGCAACTTTTATTGAATTCTTACATAATCTTCCTTTTTACGGAGTTGCCGTTGTATGTAACGATGACCCTGTGATCAGAGAACTTCTTCCTCAGATCGGCAGAAGCGTAATAACATATGGCGCCAGGGAAGACAGTGATGTAAGAGTTTTTGATTTTAAGCAACATACTGACAGTTCAACTTTCAAGGTTAAGAGAAAGGACGGCTCCGTTCTTGATATTAAACTTACAATTCCGGGATTCCATATGGCTCTCAATGCAGCAGCAGCTATTGCTGTGGCAACAGAAAGCGAGATTGATGACAAGTCAATTATCGATGCCCTAGGGTCATTCCAGGGGGTGGGCAGAAGATTTGAACAGTATGGTGAATTTGAAACAGGCAACGGAAAGGTAATGCTTGTAGATGATTATGGACATCATCCAAGTGAAGTTAGAGCAACCATCAATGCCGTACGTGCAGGATGGCCAGATCGCCGTTTGGTAATGATTTTCCAACCGCACAGATATACAAGAACCCGTGACTGTTTTGAAGATTTTATTGATGTTCTTGGACTTGTGGATGAACTGATTCTGCTTGACGTTTATCCAGCTGGAGAAGATCCTATTGTAGGTGCTGACGGGCGCTCATTATGTCGCTCCATAAGATTAAGGGGGAGAGTAGAACCTTATTTTGTATCTTCAGCTGATGAAGTTCCTCAAACCGTCGCTGATGTTATTAAAGATGGTGATATTCTGCTTACTCAGGGAGCAGGTAATGTTGGCAAGCTGGCAAAGGTACTTGCTGAATATAAGCTTGATATTGCCAAAATGAAGGAAAGAAAGTAACTGTGGCCAGAAATAAAAACGTGCAGCAAAAATATTCAGGAGTAACCAGAGGATCATATATTCTCGGGGTGCTGTTTTTTATTGCTGTGCTTGTTTTTGATTTTTGTTTTATAAAAAAGGTGTATACCGTCATGACTGATGTTGACGGTATCCCTGTCAGGCAGATTCAGATCAAGGGAGATCTGAATTACATGACCAAGCAGGATGTTGAAGAATTTTTTATGGCAAATCCGGAAAGCCACAATCTGTATACCATGGACTTGTTTCAGATGCGTTCATATATGGAGACAATGCCTTGGATAAACCGGGTTACCATGCAGAAGAAGTTACCTGATATTCTTACTCTCAATATTACTGAACACAAGCCACTGGCTCTATACAATGATGGTATTTTAGTGGCTGACTGGAGTGTGATTCATCCTAAGAATACGAATCTCTTAAAAGAAAGCCCAGCATTGTTCGGTCCGGAAAAATTGGCTCGTTCAGTTTATGAGATGTATTGTGATGTTAATATATTCTTGGAAAGAGCAGGTTATCATGTTTATGAACTTGGTATAAATGATAACAATATTTGGAGTCTGAGGCTTTCTGACGGTGTAAGGCTGATACTCGGGAATAACGATGATATCGGATTTACAACTGATCAGAACAATGTGTTTATGTGGAGATTGAATAATTTTATAGAAGCGTATCCACATATTGAAAATAAAAATACTATAGAATATGTTGACTTGCGATATGATACCGGTATTGCAGTTAAGTGGAAAGACATAAGCGGACAGTAATGATGGCAGCCAACGAATTAAATAAAATCACTACACAGGATTACATAGTATCCATTGATTTGGGAACCAGTGAAATTAAAGTTTGCAGCGCAATCCTGTATGATGATGACAGTATTAAAATTATTGGCTACGGTAAATGCAAAACAACGGGCATGAATGCTGATGGCATTGTCAGCATGGATAAATTGAAAGAGAATATCTCAATTGCCTACAATATGTCGCATAATACTGTAACTAGATCCTATGACGAAAACACTCTGCCAAAGATTAATAATCCAAGAGTTTTTGTGTCTGTACCAGGACGTTTTATCACTTACAAGAACAACACCGGATCGTGTGAACTTCGTCGTGGTCCAATTACGGAAGATGATATCGCAAGGGCCAATGATGTAGCCAATTCTCTGAAAATTAAGGACTATGAACTGATAACGGCAATTCCTAATTATTATCAGGTAGATTCTAACGAAAGAGTTGAAGACCCTCTTGACATGACGGGAGGTCAGTTGAGATCGTTTATTCATCAGGTGTATGCACAGACTTCTTTTTTAGACAACATAAGAAGATCTTTATGCTGTATAGAGACGGAGTATGCTCCTGAATTTGTATTTAGCGGACAGGCAACTGCATATGTGGCAACGACCGATACAGAAAAGAAGTTTGGTGTATGTGTGCTTGATATAGGTAAGAGCAGTACCGGGATTACTATTTTTGATCAGGGACACTGCATATACGTAGGATCCTGTCCGTATGGAGCCGATAAGATTACTCAGAATATTGCCGTTACTTACGGATTAAGTGAAAGAACGGCAGAAAAATTAAAATGCGATTATGGTTTTGCAATTTCCAATAACTGTATTACAAACAAATGTATTCGCATGGACAAGAATGGTCAGGCTCAGGTAAGATCAATAAATCAGGGAGATCTGGCGGAATCTATTGAGGCCGGATACAGCCAGCTTATTATGAAGGTGCTGACTACTTTAAACGAAGTTAATGTGTCAAATGGTGAATTATCATTAGGTGCTGGTTTCGTTATAACAGGTGGCGGTGCAGAGATAAAGTGTCTTGATGAATGTGTTTCAAAGATATTTACCAAAAATGGACTTGGTGCGTATGCCAAGAAAATTAGAATTCATCAGGTAGATAAAGAAAAGATTGAAGGACTCAGTGATGCCATAAACCCATATTCCGGTTGTGCTTCTCTTGGTCTTATTCGTTTTAGTGAGATTCTTGAAAGTCACAAAAAAGCGAGAGAGCAGAGTGGAATGATTGGAAATCTGAAACAGAAAATAACAGAGTGGTGGAATGGAAACATGTAGGATTCCATGTTGGTTCACTCTTTCTTTTGTGTGATCCGACTAATAATTCTATGCGCATGGGCTTCAGTGGGATCATGCACTTATTTTAAATAAAATATAGTAGATAATAACTTTACTTTCTGATATATAGTTATCATGCAATTGTGTACACATTGCAAAAGGATTGTCTATTGTTGTTATTTGCATTATGTATTAACGCAAAATTTAATAGTCTGGTGAGTTTTGATTCAGTATCTGTTCTTCTCATCAGGTTCTGTAAAGCTTTACGGTTAAGTTTATGATTTGTGAGCACCAAATCATGTTTGGAGTTGTGTTTTAAAATGACTGATATTTTACACGCGGCAGATGCATCTGCTGATATCGAGAATGAATACGTACCTGCCGACAATGGCAAGGCTGTAATCAAGGTAATTGGTGTTGGTGGCGGTGGCGGTAACACCGTACAGCATATGATTAATGAAGAAGTTGCCAATGTCGATTTTCTGGTTGTGAATACTGATTTGCAGGCTCTGAATTCAAACACTGCCAAGAACAGAATTCAGATTGGCGTGAATACAACTCGCGGTTTAGGTTCCGGATCAAACCCTGAAATTGGTAGAAATGCTGCGGAGGAAAGCAGAGAAGTTCTTCGTGAAAATATCGGTAAGTGTGATATCGTGTTTATTACTGCTGGTATGGGTGGCGGTACTGGTACAGGTGCGTCACCTGTTATTGCAAATGTTGCCCGCAAGGAACTCGGTGCACTGACTGTAGCTATTGTTACAAAGCCGTTCTCATTTGAAGGTAAAAAACAGTTAATCAAGGCAGAACAGGGTATTGAAAAGTTAAGAGAAGAAGTTGATGCTCTGATTGTTATTCCTAACGATAAGCTGTTAAAGTACCTCCCTAAGAATATTTCTTTGGTTCGTGCTTTCCAGGAGTGTAACAACGTATTAAAGAGAGCTGTTCAGGGTATTGCTGATGTGATTGAAAAGTGTGGCCTTCAGAATCTCGATTTCAATGATATCAGAACCATGCTGTTACGTTCAGGTACTGCTCTTATCGGCATGGGTGAAGGTGAGGGTGAAGATGCTGTTGAACAGGCAATTATGAATGCTGTCAACTGTCCGTTGCTTGAAGACTTCTCAAACTGCAGAGCCCGCGGTATTATCGTCAATATTACAATGAACGAAGAGCTGGGTCTGGATAAGTACAATAAACTTGGTTCTCTTCTTCAGACAAGTTACGGTACAGAGGATTCAGATACCAAGTTCGGTTGCGTAATTAATCCTAACATGAAACCTGATGCAGTACATGTGACCATTGTACTGGCCGGTTTGACAGAAGTGGATAAACCTGCTTCAGAAAATATTAATAACATTCTTGCCAAATCTTTGGGAACAGGCGGAGATAATGGTGAAAATACCGGTTTATCAAGCATGTTCTTAAATTCATCTCTCAATCAGAATTCAGATTTTTCTGGTCAGGATGATGTATTGAATGATGTATCTAAGGTTTCTAAGAATGATACTTCTGACAGTTCATGTGAATTACCAGCATGGCTGACAAAAAAATCAAACTAATTTGAAATATTATTTCTGATGTAGATTGATATACAAAGGGAGATGCGGTTCTCCCTTTTTTTATGATTGGTTAATAATTAAGCAAATCAAGTAGAAAAAAAGTTGGTTAATTATGAAATATTAGCTGAATTTTTGATGAAAATATGAATGCCTGAGATTTTTTTGATATAATGATGTCAGTTGATGTTCATCACATCTTTGTTTAGACGGTGGTTATCTATTGAAATTTTTTTAGATAATTATTGTCATAGTTGATAGGGTGCGTTTATAACTAATATCCCTGATGTTCAATTAAATTAAGAGCCGTAGATTATGATGATTAGACAGCGTACAATCAAAAAGGAAGTTTCTGCTTCCGGTATTGGTTTGCATTCAGGCAAGAAAGTTTCGATGACTTTTAAACCTGCACCTGCGAATACTGGTATTGTATATGTTCGTTCTGACCTTAGTCCAAAGGTTTACATGAAAACCTCTGCCGAAATGGTAAGAGATACTGAGTTATGCACAGCGATAATCAGTGATGACGGTGCACGTGTTGCAACTATCGAACATCTGAGTGCTGCTTTAAGTGCAACAGGTATTGATAATCTTTACATTGAAGTCAATGCACCTGAATTACCTGTGATGGATGGTTCAGCTCAGCCATTCATATACCTGCTAGAAAGTGCAGGTATTGAAATCCTTTCTGCTCCAAAGAAATTCATTAAGGTTCTGAAAAAGGTCAGAGTTGAACTTGATGATAAGTGGGCAGAGTTATGTCCTACCAAGGCGGGTTTTAAACTGGATCTTCAGATTGATTTTAATCATCCTGCAATGGATAAGTCCATGCAGCACTATAAGCTTGATTTTAATGGAGATCGTTTCTTAAGTGATGTTAGTCGTGCAAGAACTTTCTGTTTTATGAAGGATGTTGAATTCATGCATGCGCATAACCTTGCTTTAGGCGGAAGTCTTGATAATGCTGTGGTAATGGACGATTTCCATGTGATGAATCCTGAAGGCCTGCGCTATCCAAATGAGTTTGTTAAGCATAAAATGCTTGATGCTATAGGAGACCTTTATATGTCTGCTCAGAGCATTGTTGGTGAGTTCAAGGCATATAAAACAGGTCATCACCTTAATAATATGTTGTTAAGAGCGCTTTTAGCTGATGCGACAGCTTATAACCTGATAACAATTGAAGATGGCAAGCAGGGGCTTGAACAGAACAGATTCATTGAAGAGGTTCATGTTCATGACACGGACGCTGTAATAGCTTAAAACCTTAAAAAATCTGCCGGCAGGCAGATTTTTTTTATGGTAAATGAATTTTAATTTTCATATAAAATAAGGAAACTGGTAATGGTGTCCAGTCTCGTAAACGGAATTCCAATTATTACTGATGGATGGTTGAGTTCCGCAAAAAAAATCCCTTCCAGAAATTTTAATGCCAGACCTGACAATGAGATCAGTCTTCTGGTTATTCACAATATTTCATTGCCGCCAAAAAAATTCGGTGGAGAGTATGTTGAGAAATTTTTTACGGGACAGCTGCCTGTAGAAGATGATCCTTACTTTGAAACGATTAAAGATCTGGAAGTTAGTTCTCACCTGTATATAAAAAGAACGGGGGAAGTGGTTCAGTTTGTATCATTTCTTGAAAGAGCCTGGCATGCCGGCAAGTCATGTTTTAATGGAAGAAACGCCTGCAATGATTTTGCTGTAGGTATAGAACTTGAAGGAGCTGACGATATACCATACACAGATGAACAGTATTTAAGTCTTGAACAGGTTACCAAAGTTCTTATGAATTCATATCCGAAAATCACAGTTGACAGAATCGTAGGACATGAACACGTCGCTCCGGACAGAAAAACAGATCCGGGACAGGCTTTTGACTGGAAGAGATTTATTGATTCACTGACAAGGTAATAAAGCCTGTAACATCTTGTAATATTTAAAAACAGATTTGTAATATGATTTCTCTGTTTTTTGATTACAATTATAAGTAATAAAACATTGTTATTATTTTCTCAATCCGGATTAACCGGAAAGGGGGTATTATGTTAAAGTTTGCTCGTATGTTGCTGCTTTCATGCTTTGTCTTGATAGGCATGACCGGTGTGGCTAATGCTCAGGTGTCCGTATCTGTTGGTGGAGGCGGAGCAGGTATTTATGTTGGACCTGATTATCCACCACCACCTCCTCCTGTTTATGGGCCTAGACCAATAGTTATAGCTCCGGTTCCGGTGGGGCCAGGATTTCATCATCACCATCATCACATGCCTCCTCCACCACCTCATCATCACCATCATCATGGTTATTATGAGCCGTATTATGGTCCAAATCCTCATCATTCCTACTTTGGACCTAATCCTCACGGACACCATCGCTAACAAATGCGTTCTTGAGAAAATCGGAAGTAAAACTTCCGATTTTTTTTATTTATTTCATAAATGATTAGATAAATATCCACATATGAGTGAAATCAAATATAATGAGAAAAATTTTCGTTATGTAATTTTTCGGTGTTTTATTTTATAATCAAGCATTGGAAAACTTGATTTTTTGCCATGTTGATATTTACGCATCATGATTTAAATTACTGATTGTTATTTTGATGAGCTTAAATATCTGATGAAATGTTTAAAAAGATTCCGCGCGGAAGGCAAGGAATGCATGGTTTAAGTAAATTCTCTTTAGTTCAGGCTTATATTTAAGGAGCACATAGTGTTAGATTCATATCATGCTAAGGTTGAAGAACGTGCCAAAATTGGTGTGGTTCCAAAGCCATTAACCGTCGATGAAGTAGCTGAAGTTGTAACTCTTCTTCAGAATCCTCCAGCAGGCTCAGAAGAAGAACTTGTTTCTCTTCTTGAGAACAGAATTCCTCCTGGGGTAGACGAAGCTGCCAAGGTTAAAGCTGATTTTTTAACTAATGTGGCTGTAGGTGCTCTTAAGAGTCCTCTGATTTCAGCTGTAAGAGCTGTTGAGCTTCTTGGAACCATGCAGGGTGGATATAATGTCGCTTCATTGATTAACTTTTTAGAATTTGAAGAACTTGCTCCTACTGCTGCTAAGGCGTTATCACATACCTTACTGATTTTTGATGCTTTTGATCAGGTTGCTTCTTTAGCTGATAAAGGCAATGAATATGCAAAGGCTGTTATTAAGTCATGGGCTGATGCAGAATGGTTTACTTCTCGTCCACAGCTTGCAGAGAAAGTTACACTGACAGTGTTCAAGGTTCCTGGTGAAACCAATACCGACGATCTGTCTCCTGCACCAGATGCATGGAGCAGACCTGATATTCCTCTTCATGCTATGGCTATGTTGAAGAATGCCCGTCCTGGTATTACTCCGGATGAAGATGGGGTTACAGGCCCTGTATCATCAATCAACAGCTTAAGAGAAAAGGGATATCCTTTAGTATATGTTGGGGATGTTGTTGGTACAGGTTCTTCAAGAAAGAGTGCAACCAACAGTGTACTGTGGTTCATGGGTAATGATATTCCTTTTGTGCCTAACAAGCGTGCCGGTGGTTTTGTTTTTGGTGGCAAGATTGCTCCTATCTTCTTTAATACAATGGAAGACGCAGGTGCATTACCTGTTGAAATGGACGTAACATCAATGAATACAGGTGATGTTATCGATGTTTACCCTTATGAAGGTAAGGTTACCGCTCATAATGATTCTAAAGTGTTATCAACCTTCTCTTTAAAGACTCAGGTGCTGCTTGACGAAGTGAGAGCCGGTGGACGTATTCCTCTCATCATTGGTCGTGGCTTGACTGCTAAGGCAAGAAAATATCTGAACCTTGGTCCTAGTGATGTGTTTGTAATGCCTAAGGAAGTAGAAGATAATGGCAAGGGATATACTCTTGCACAGAAGATTGTTGGTAGAGCATGCGGTGTTGCCGGTGTAAGACCAGGCAGTTACTGCGAACCAAAGATGACTACTGTAGGTTCTCAGGACACTACCGGTCCTATGACAAGAGATGAACTCAAGGATTTGGCATGTCTTAATTTCAGTGCAGATCTTGTAATGCAGTCATTCTGTCATACTGCAGCATATCCAAAGCCTGTTGATGTTGTTACCCATGATACTTTACCTAAGTTTATAGAGGAAAGAGGCGGTGTTGCATTAAGACCGGGTGATGGCGTAATTCACAGCTGGTTAAACAGAATGGTTCTTCCTGATACTGTTGGTACAGGTGGCGATTCTCATACCAGATTCCCAATGGGTGTTTCATTCCCTGCTGGTTCAGGTCTTGTTGCTTTTGCCGCTGCAACCGGCGTTATGCCTCTTGATATGCCTGAATCAGTTCTGGTTAAATTCAAGGGAACAATGCAGCCTGGTATTACTTTAAGAGATCTTGTTCATGCCATTCCTCTTAAAGCCATTGAAATGGGACTTCTTACCGTAGAGAAGAAGGGAAAGAAGAATATTTTCTCAGGCAGAATTCTTGAAATTCAGGGCTTGCCAGATCTTAAGGTTGAACAGGCATTTGAACTTGCTGATGCGTCTGCTGAAAGATCTGCTGCAGGCTGTACTGTAGCTCTGAACAAAGAACCTCTAATTGAATACATTAAGTCTAATATCACTCTGCTTAATTGGATGATCAAGGAAGGCTATCAGAGCAAGGACACTCTTGCAAAGCGTGTTAAGGCAATGGAAGCCTGGCTGGCAAATCCTGAGCTGTTAAAGGCTGACGATGATGCTGAATACGCAGCTGTAATTGAAATCAATATGGATGAGATCAAGGAACCAATTCTCTGCGCTCCTAATGATCCTGATGATGCGAGAACTTTAAGCGATGTTGCTGGAAAGCAGATTGATGAAGTATTTATCGGTTCATGTATGACTAACATTGGTCACTACAGAGCTGCGGCTACCATTCTGGAAAAGTGCAAGAATCAGTTACCTGTAAAGCTTTGGATAGCTCCTCCTACCAAGATGGATCGTGCTGAAATCATTCATGAAGGTCTTTACAGTGTATTTGGAAAGGTTGGTACTCGTTGTGAAATACCTGGTTGTTCATTATGTATGGGAAATCAGGCTCGTGTGGCTGATAATGCTACTGTTATTTCAACTTCAACCCGCAACTTCCCTAATCGTCTGGGACAGGGAGCTAATGTTTATCTTGCTTCAGCAGAATTGGCAACAGTTGCTTCTGTTTTAGGAAGAATCCCGACCAAGGAAGAATACCTTGAAGGTGTTAAGGCTCTTGACGGTAAGAAGGACAAGGTATACTCATACCTGAAATTTAATGAAATGCCTGAGTATACTGCCTAATCTGAAATAGGGGTATTCTGGACAAGGGCTGTTTCCATGGAGGAAACAGCCCTTTTTTGTTAATCTGCCGATCGTTATGCACATGTTTGGGGCGTTTCTTTATTTATTGTGCACATATTTAAAAGTTAGTGACTGTATTTACAAGTTTAATCGCTTTTTGTGAGCTTGAATTATGGCACGTTCTTTGAATGAATATTAGGGTGTATTTTTGGTGAGGAGTGAACCATGAAACTTATAAGCGCTATTATTAAGCCATTTAAATTGGACGATGTCAGAGAAGCTGTTTCTGAACTTGGAATTGAAGGTATGACAGTTACTGAAGTGAAGGGCTTTGGTCGTCAGAAGGGACATACAGAACTATACAGAGGGGCTGAATATCAGGTTGATTTTCTTCCTAAGGCCTTGCTGGAGGTTGTTGTCAAGGATGAGATCTGTGAAGAGGTGGTGGAGAGTATTGTAAAAGCCGCCAAGACAGGCAAGATCGGTGACGGAAAGATTTTTGTGTATAACTGTGAACATGTAGTCAGAATCAGAACCGGTGAAACGGATGATGACGCTCTCTAGCAGTTATTAGCTAATTCGGTTTTTATTCACATTCATTTGTCCTGTATTGAATACAGGACTTTTTTAAACTTTTATGCATTTTAGATTTATAGGATGCATTTTTGTTTAACAGATGAAAATGGAAACTAATATGTCAGTTTTCAAATAAATCCCTGATGCTTTCATAGAGATCCACAATATCAACATCAATTTTTGGTGTTACAAATATTGTGTCATCTCCTGCAATGGTACCGAGAATACCTTCTGCCTTTCTTACAGAATCTAGCATTCTGGCAATCATCTGAGCGCTTCCGGGACTTGTATGAATGACAATGATGTTGTTGTTATGCGCAATGTCTAAAACAAGTGATTTGATGGTCTTGTCTATGGTTGGAATGCCTGTTTCCAAAGGAAGACAGTAAACCATAACCATTTTGGCATTACGTCTGCGTACTGCTCCGAATTTGGTAAGCATTCTGGATACTTTTGACTGATTCATGTTAGAGAACCCTTTGGCAAGCAAAGCATCCGCAATCTCGGTTTGAGAGCTGTAGCATTCAGCCCCGAGTAATTCAAGAAAAACTCTTTCTAAAGAGTCTTGATTGTTTAGATCTTCCATTTTCATTACCTCAGATATCTGTCGAATTATAACAGGAATAGAACGAAAATGCATAATTATGCACTTTATTTGCATAATTTTTTATAGATGTAAAGGAAAAATGATTTATTGAAGTGACGCAAATTTATTAAAGTTGATTTGTATCACGTTTAACAAAAAAGAAAATTCAAAAATAAAGGTGATATGAGCTCAAAAATTTGAATTTAGACGTCATTTTAAGGTGCTAAATATAGCAGTTATTATTGTTTTAGAGTAATATACTCGAATTGAATATTAGTGTATAAGAATAAGTAAAAATTACAGAGGATCCGTAATAATGAAAATTGCAGTTTTAGGTGCAGCAGGTGGTATTGGCCAGCCGTTATCTCTTCTTTTGAAAAACCAGTTACCAAAAGGTTCTGAATTATCTCTTTATGACGTTGCTCCATCAACCCCTGGCGTAGCAGTTGATTTAAGCCACATCCCTACCAATGTATCAGTTGAAGGTTTTACCGGTGACGAAGGTCTGGTAAAGGCTGTTTCTGGTGCCTCTGTTGTTGTTATTCCAGCCGGTATGGCCAGAAAGCCAGGTATGGATCGCAGTGACTTGTTCAAGTTTAATGCCAACATTGTTAAGGGATTGGTAGAAGCAGTTGCCAAGCATGCACCAAAGGCTTGTATCGCTATTATCACCAACCCTGTAAACACAATGGTTCCATTAGCAGCCGAAGTATTAAAGAAGGCTGGTTGCTATGATAAGAAGCGCTTATTCGGTGTTACTATGCTTGATACCCTGCGTGCTGAAACATTCTGGGCTGATGCAACCAACAGCTGTCGTTGTTCAGCCAAGGTTCCGGTAATCGGCGGTCACAGTGGCACTACAATTCTTCCTTTATTCTCTCAGTCTGAAGGTTATGAAAAACTTTCTGCTGATCAGATTGAAAAGCTGACTCTTCATGTACAGAACGCTGGTACTGAAGTGGTTGAAGCCAAGGGGTCTGGTTCTGCTACTCTGTCAATGGCAGCTGCCGGTGCTCGTTTTGCATTAGCTATTGTTCGCGGTTTAAGCGGTGAAGAAAATGTTGTTGAACCAGCTTATGTTGAAAGCGAAACTGGTTATGCTTCATTCTTCGCTCAGCCTTTACTGCTCGGTACTGAAGGTGTTAAGGAATATCTGCCAATTGGCAAGTTAAGCTCTTTTGAAGAAAATGCTCTTAACGGTATGTTAGATATCCTTAAGAAAGACATTCAGCAGGGCGTTGATTTTGTAAACAACAACTAATTCTGAAGTATGTTTGAGTGAAAGGCCGTACTAAACTACGGCCTTTTTTGTTGTTTACATGAGTTCTGTAAAACATTACATAGTGAGATCTTTCATATATCTTGGTTAGCTTTCACTATTAAAATGTTGTCGCCTCAATTATAATGTGCTAGGTGTAAGATTAATTATTTTGTGTCTGGAAATACAGAGCCCAGATCTTTTTTATGGATTAAAAAATGTTTGAAAATTTAACTCAGAGATTGACTAAGACCCTGCGTAATATCACAGGACAGGGGAAATTAACAGAAGATAATATCAAGGATACTCTTCGTGAAGTTAGAATGGCTCTTCTTGAAGCAGACGTTGCCTTGCCGGTGGTTAAGGATTTTATTGCTGAAGTAAAGACCAAGGCTCTTGGTCAGGAAGTGAATCAGGCTCTTAATCCGGGACAGGAATTCGTAAAGATTGTTTTCGAAGAACTAAAGCTTGTTATGGGTGATGAGTGTGCGGAACTTAATCTTGCGACTCAGCCTCCTGCTGTCGTTCTTATGGCTGGTTTACAGGGTGCTGGTAAGACAACAACTGTTGCAAAACTAGCAAAGTACCTTAAAGACAGAGAAAAGAAGAAGGTAATGGTTGTGAGTGCTGACGTGTACAGACCTGCAGCTATTGAGCAGTTAAAGACTCTTGCTGAAACAGTAGGAGTGGAGTTCTTCCCGTCAACTGTTGAAGATAAACCTCTTGATATTGTCCGCAATGCCTTGGCATCAGCCAAGATTAAGTTCATGGATGTTTTACTTGTGGATACTGCCGGTCGTCTGCATGTGGACGAAGACATGATGAATGAAATCAAGGAAATTCATGCTGATATCAATCCGGTCGAGACACTATTTGTGGTGGATGCCATGACTGGTCAGGATGCTGCCAATACTGCCAAGGCTTTCAATGATGCATTACCTTTAACCGGTATTATTCTTACTAAGATGGATGGTGATGCCCGTGGCGGTGCGGCACTTTCTGTCCGTAAGATAACCGGAAAGCCTATCAAATTCCTCGGAGCTGGTGAAAAAATTGAAGCACTTGATCCATTCCATCCTGAACGTATGGCAAGTCGAATTCTTGACATGGGTGATATCTTATCTCTTGTTGAAGAGATGGAACGTAAGGTTGATAAGAAGCAGGCTGAAAAACTGGCAGACAAATTCAAGACCGGTAAGGATTTTGACTTCGATGATTTCAGAGCTCAGATTGTTCAGATGCGCAATATGGGTGGTATTGCCAGCATGCTGGATAAATTACCTGGCATGAGTGCTCTTCCGGACGAAATTAAGGATAAGGTAGACGATAAGATTATTTATCGAAAAGAAGCCATCATCAATTCAATGACCATTAAGGAAAGAAGACATCCGGAAATTATTAAGGCATCTCGTAAGAAGAGAATAGCAGATGGTGCTGGTGTCGAAGTTACCGAAGTAACAAAACTGATAAGAGAGTTTACTCAGATGCAGCACATGATGAAACGTCTGCAGAGTAAGGGTGGGCTTCGTAAGATGCTTAATCTGGTGAAGGATCTTATGCCTGCCGCAGGTTTCAAGATGCCTCCTCAACAGTAAAAAATTATATTTGCTCTAAAAGCCATTGCTGATTGCAATGGCTTTTTTTAATTTTTTTCCATAAAAAATTTAGATATTGTGCAAATTTTACTTGATTAATTCTCAAAAAAAGTTAAAATTTTTCAACCTATTTTGTATATGGCGAAATTGTTTTGTCAGTTAATTAACCTTATATAGAGGAAAATATGGTAGTTATTCGTTTACAGCGTGGTGGTTCTAAAAAGCGTCCATTTTATCACGTAGTAGTTGCTGATTCACGTCGTGCTCTCAGCGGTAGATACATCGAAGACATCGGTTTCTACAATCCGATTGCTCAGGGCAATGAAGTTAAGCTCAATCTTAACCTTGACAAGGTTACTGAATGGGTTGGCAAGGGTGCTCAGCTTTCTGATCGTGTAAAGAAGCTCGTTAAGGATGCCAAGGCTAACGCTTAAGTTGATGCTGATGGTATTTGATTACCACGGTTTTTTAACAGAGTGATGAGATATAGGGATTAGTATGGATAAAGAAGTACCTGAAGTAATGGGCCGTTTTGGTGCCGTTTTTGGAATCAAAGGCTATATTAAGGTTTTTTCTTATACAGAGGATCCTGAAAGTCTTTTTAGCTATAAGCCCTGGTTTTATCGTAAGCCAGGCGGGCAGTGGCAGAGTATAGAAATAACAGATGCAAAGCCACATGCTGACAGCTATATCGTGAAAATCAAAGGTTTTGATGTTCGCGAGGTAGTTCAGGGCTTTACAGGTAGTGACATTGGTATACTCCCTAGCTCCTTACCTAAATTGCCTGAAGGAGTTTTCCGTTGGATCGAGCTTATCGGTCTTAGGGCAGTTACTCTGGATGGGTATGATTTAGGTATTGTGTCTAACATGATGGAAACAGGGGCCAATGACGTGTTAGTTGTTAAGGCCAGAAAAGATGACAAGTATGAAATTAAGGAAAGACTTATACCTTATTTACCACATGTGGTAAAGAATGTTGATCTTGACGAAAAAGTAATACAAGTTGATTGGGAACCTGACTTCTAAACAGATTCGGTAGTATGATGAGGTATTTATGAGGATTGGTGTAATTAGCATCTTTCCGGAAATGTTTCAGGCAATTACTGAATTTGGTGTAACAGGCAGGGCGGTACAGCGTGGAATAATTTCCCTTTTTTGCATTAACCCAAGATCTTTTGCTTATGACAAACACCAGAAAGTGGACGAGCGTCCATTTGGCGGTGGTCCCGGCATGGTGATGATGGTTCAGCCTCTAAGAGATGCTATTCTTGAGGCCAAGAAACAGCTTCCAAATGCCAAGGTGATTTATATGTCACCTCAGGGGCGTAAATTTGATCATCAGGGCTGTGTAGAACTTGCTAAAAATGATGAACTAATCATTATTGCAGGCAGGTACGAAGGTATTGATGAAAGAATTATAGATAAATATGTCGATGAGGAATGGTCTGTTGGTGATTATGTCCTTAGTGGCGGTGAATTACCGGCTATGATTGTGGTTGATGCCGTGTCTCGTTTGATACCGGGAGTGTTGGGCGATGAACTGAGTGCTGTGGAGGATTCGTTTGCCACAGGACTTTTGGATTGTCCTCAATACACCAGACCGCCAGAGATTGATGGACAGAAAGTTCCGGAAGTTCTTATGAGTGGAAATCACGAGAAAATAAGAAAGTGGAGATTAGAACAGTCTTTAGTCCGAACCTATGAAAGAAGGCCAGATATTTTAAATAACCTAGCTCTGACTGACGAGCAAGAAAAAATTCTTGCCCTTTATCTGCGAGAACGCAAGTCCAAGTAGATCGTAAGGTTGAACAGTAGAGAGTTATCAGTATATCCTAGGTAGGAATTTATTATGAATTTAATTGAACAAATTGAAAAAGAACAGATGCGTTCAGATGTTCCTGAATTTAGAGCAGGTGACACTGTACGTGTTCAGGTGCGTGTAGTTGAAGGTGAAAAGGAACGTTTACAGGCTTATGAAGGTGTTGTAATCGCTAAGCGTAATCGTGGTCTTCATTCTGCATTTACTGTAAGAAAGATTTCTAATGGTGAAGGTGTTGAACGTGTATTCCAGACCCACAGCCCATTAATTTCTTCTATTACCGTTACTCGTCGTGGTAAGGTTCGTCGTGCTAAACTTTACTACCTCCGTGAACGTACTGGTAGAGCAGCTCGTATCGCTGAAAGATTAGTTGTTAAGACCGGTGCGTCTGAAGAATAATCTTTAGTTAAGCTTATACAATCTAGGTTTTTGTGTTAGGGGAAATTTCTTAATTTCCTCTAATCTTTTTTTGCGTGTATATTTTTATGCATAAAAAAACAAGCACTGTTGTCAGAGCTTGTTTTGGTTCGGGAGTATTATCAAAAAATTATTAATTACTTCTTCTTGGTAGAAGTTTTGGTTGTTTTGGCTGCTGATTTGGCTGGGGCTTTTGCAGTAGTTTTAGCCTTTGCGGCTTTTGGCTTTGCTGCTGCCTTTACAGGAGCTTCTTCTGCTGAAGGTTCAGGAATATCAAAAGCAGAGTTATCGCCGTTGAACGGATTTGGAATGTAGTACTGAGCATCCCAATCGTTGTCATACTTTTCAGAATTGTCAGGCATAACGTACTGATATCTGTACTGATAGGTCTTCTTCAGATTTTCATCCTTGGCAATATCAACATTAACGGTGAAAGTACCATTCTTGTTGAGAGTTAATGCAACAGGTTCCCATGCATTGAAATCGCATAAGAGATAAATTTCCTTTGCATTCTGGGCTGCTTCCTGTGACACTTTGAAAGCAACCTTGAATTTATCTTTAAATTCCTTTACGGTAACGCTCATTAAAATTTCTCCTAATTTCAAAATTACGCAACTTAATATCAGTTATTATTATTAGATTTTATATTTTCTACTGATTGTCACTTATTAAGATAAATAATTATAAAAGAATTGTATATCACTAATTCTTAAAAGTATGATTAATGCTAATAAATTGAGGTGCTAATGATAAAATTTATCAATAAAACAGCAAAAAAATTTATTAAATTATCAGTATCTAAAATTTTTTAATAAATATAATTAATATCCTTAACTGACGACTAAAAAACATATTTATGATAATTCAGAAAGGAAATTATCAATGATTTGAGCTGTAAAAGATTTTCTTAAGTAAAAACCATATTGGTAATTGTTTTTAGTGCCTCCGCATGGTGCCAGAAGCACATTTTCGCCAATGTCCGATGTGATTGATTTTATCCCGTTGATAGCAATGAACTCCATAATTTCTTCCCATTCATCATGAAGAATGCGGTATTGTCTGTCATCAGGATGCCAAAGAAAACCTGTTCCGAAGTGCCTTTCTGCAAATATTATGGAAGGATCTCCTTCAACCGGCAACCACAAAACCTGTTTGATTTTATTGTAGAAGTTTGAATTTTCGAATGTTTGGTTACGGATATGTTGATGTTCTAGAATACAAACATGAGTATTTTGAGCAGGTCTGCAGTTTTTCAGAAGTGGAATGGTTTTCAGTTCAACATTAAGGTTAATAAAATCCTGCACTGGTTTTGCACCTGCTGTGGCTCCCAAGGCGATTTCAGCCAATTGGCCGATATAGCCTTTTGCATTTTTTGTATTGTATGGAAGAGGAATGTTCAATGCTGAAGCAAGTTCCCCGACTGTCATTCCGTTCAAAGCAATAACTCTGTGCATAAGTTCGTCAATACTGAAAGGTATCATCTGATGTTAATCCTGATATGAAAACCTGTTTATAAATATCACTGCATTACAATTATAAACAAATATTATGGCTTTCTCCCATTCCTAACTTCAAATGAGTCATAACGATATGTGATGTTCTGTATATGTGTTAGAATTGATATAGCATCGGAGTATAGTGATTTTTGAGGTGTATAAGTGATATACGGCGACGGTTTTAGACCTAACGTTGGTATTGTGATATGTAACCAGCAGGGGCAAGTTTTATGGGCTCGCCGTATCGGTCAGAATTCATGGCAGTTTCCTCAGGGGGGAATTAATGCCGGTGAATCGCCTGTTCAGGCCATGTATCGAGAACTCAATGAAGAACTTGGTCTGGTTAAAAGCGATGTTACCATTATTCATGTTTCTAAATTGTGGCACAAATACCAGCTTCCTCAGCGATTGGTAAGATGGAATGAGCGTCCCGTATGCCTCGGCCAGCGACAAAAATGGTTCCTTTTGCGGTTGTGTGAGCACGCAGAAAACAAAATTCAATTCAATTTATCCAGCACTCCGGAATTCGATAATTGGAGATGGGTCAGTTACTGGTATCCGGTAAGACAGGTTATTTCTTTTAAGAGAGATGTTTACCGAAAAATTTTAAAAGAATTTTCTGATTATGCTTTATTCGGCAAGGAAATACGAACTCCGAATGAAGATGAAACAGAGGTTGACAGTTCTGTTAAGAAAAGAAATTGGTATGGAAAACAGAGCCAGCAGCGTCATGTAAGGAGAAAATAATGCTTACAAAATTAAGATTGATAGTTGAGTCCTTTTTAGGTGAAAAGGATTTAAATAAGGCACTTAAGCTTGTGGTTGCAAAGACTCGTGAAGCTTTAGGTGTAGACTGCTGTTCAATATATATAGCCGATCACACCAGAGGACGGTACAGACTTGTTGCTACTGACGGTTTGAATAATGACTGTGAAGGTAAGGTTACTTTGCGTTTTGGTGAAGGACTTGTAGGTCTGGTAGGTAAGAAAAATACTATTCTTAATCTGGCTAATGCTCAGGAACATCCTAATTTCAAATACATACCGGAAATTGGAGAGGAAGAATTTAAATCCTTTCTTGGTGTTCCAATCAATTACAATGATCTGAATCTTGGTATTCTGATCATTCAGCAGAAGGAATCTAGACAGTTTGATGAAATAGAAGAATCTTTTCTAGTATCACTTTCTGCACATTTGTCCTCATCTCTGTATATAGCAGGGCAGAAGGATGAGACAGCCAATAATTCCGAACCTGTGAAGTGCACCTTCGGTTCCGGTGGTATTGCCATAGCAAGAGGTTGGGTGTGGCAGCCACATATGGAGTTGGAACAGGTTCTTCTGAAAAAAAATAATGACCGTGAAACTCAGGTTGAGCTGTTTCACCAGGCACTTTTTCAGTTGCAACTGGATCTTGATTCACTTACCCTTAAAGTTAATGATAATCTTAAGAACAGTGATATGAGTAATGTTTTCGATACATACCAGGATATTATTGAAGACAGTGATTTCAGCAACAAGATAGATGCTAAAATTTATGATGAAGGGTGGTCAGCTTCTTCGGCAGTTAAGCTTATTGCTGAAGAAATGATAGCTGACTGCAACAGTCAGAACAAGAAAGAACTGTCATTAGCGATTCGTGACCTGTCGCAGCGTCTTTTGTCCAGACTAGCACACAGTTATCTTGAAGAATTTGCATTTTCTGAACCTGTGATACTGTTGGCGGAGGAAATAACAGCAGCACTTATTGCTGAACTGCCTCGTGAAAGAATTGCAGGTATTATCTCTCTTAAGGGAAGTGCTAATTCCATAGCGGCTATACTTGCCAAGAATATGAACATTCCTACACTGATGGGAGTTGATTTGCCTCTGTCCAAGTTAGACAGACATTTATTTATTCTTGATGGTAACCGAGAGGAACTTTTTGTTGATCCTCCTGTAGGCATAATAACTGAATACAGGGGTAATATTCTTAAGGATGAAGAGAATACACGACTGTTTATTGCTGAACAGAATGAACCTGCCGTTACTTCTGATGGCGTTAAGATAAGTGTCGAATTAAACGCTGGATTAAATTTTGATAAGGAGTCGGAAGCAGTACTTTCGATGATTGACGGCGTTGGCCTTTATCGTACTGAAGTTGAATTTATGATGCATAATACATTTCCTACAGAACTGGAGGAATGTATTCATTATGAAGAATTTCTCAAGAGTTTTGCATCCACAAGAGTTCGTATGAGAACCATGGACGTCGGTGGGGATAAACCTCTACCGTACATGCCGTTTAACGAAGCTAATCCGTTCCTTGGATGGAGAGGTATACGCATAAGTCTGGATAAGCCTGATTTGCTTCGCACTCAATTCAGGGCAATGCTTAAGGCGAACAGAAAGTACGAAAATCTTGAAATAATGCTTCCTATGGTATCCAGTCTTGAAGAAGTGATAAAAAGTAAGGAAATTTTGGAGCAGGCCTATAAGGAAATCTGTGAAGAGTACAGTTCTGTTGTAGCTCATCCGAAACTTGGTGCCATGATAGAAGTTCCTGCTGCTATGTTTTTATTGGAAGATCTTGCTGAGTATCTGGATTTCTTCTCCATAGGTAGTAATGACCTCACTCAGTATACTTTAGCGGTAGACAGAAATAATCCACGTGTTTCCAAGCTTTATGACTGTTTTAATCCTGCCATGGTTAGGGTATTATGGCGCTTATACCGTATATGTGTACAAGAGTTGAATCGTCCGTTGGCAATGTGCGGAGAAATGGCCGGAGATCCGTTGGGAGCAATTCTGCTTATTTCAATGGGATATCGTGAGTTAAGTATGAATTACACAGAAATAGCCAGAATTAAGTATGTCCTTCGCAGGGTTGACACTAAAGAGCTCTCAGATATATTCAAGAAAGCCATTAAGCTGTCAGATACCGCAGCAATCAAGCAAATGTATGTGGATTATCTTAAAGAAAAAGGTCTTTCGGATATTCTGAATATCAAATAGATGATTTTTTAAGAAAAAAGCTGTCGTAATGACAGCTTTTCAATAAGGATTTTTTAATGAAAAAATATTTAGATTTATTACAGCATATTATGGACAACGGTACTGTGAAAACCGATAGAACAGGTACCGGGACAAAGTCTGTTTTTGGATATCAGATGCGCTTTAACATGCAGGATGGTTTCCCTTTACTGACAACAAAAAAATGTCATACAAGATCAATAATCCATGAATTATTATGGTTCCTTAACGGAGATACAAACATTAAATATCTTCATGACAATAAAGTTACAATATGGGATGAATGGGCTGATGAAAACGGGGATCTTGGGCCTGTGTATGGCTATCAGTGGCGTTCATGGCCAACTCCGGATGGTAAGCATATTGATCAGATTTCCAACGTAATACAGCAGATAAAGAATACTCCTGACAGCCGTCGTATGATCGTTTCAGCATGGAATGTAGCCTGTATCGATGATATGAAATTACCTCCATGCCATGCGATGTTTCAGTTTTATGTTGCTGATGGTAAGTTAAGTCTGCAGCTGTATCAGCGCAGCTGTGACACATTCCTGGGGCTGCCTTTTAATATTGCCAGTTACTCAATGCTGCTTCATATGGTTGCTCAGCAGTGTGATCTGATTCCATACGAATTTGTTTGGACGGGTGGAGATGTGCATCTGTACCTCAATCATTTTGAACAGGCAAAAGAGCAGTTAAGCAGAGAGCCAAGGGCTTTGCCTACCCTAAGATTTGCGAGAAAGCCTGATTCAATTTTTGATTATAAATTTGAGGATTTTATTATTGAAGGCTATGATCCGTACCCTGTAATAAAAGCCCCGATTGCGGTTTGATGGAGGTTTGCAGTGAAGACTGAATCTCAGTGGGACAGCTTAAAATGGAAGTCTCGTAGGGGAATGAAAGAACTGGATCTTATGCTTGAACCTTATGTAAATGATTATTTACCTCAGGCATCAGATCAGGAATTTGATGAGTACAATACATTTCTTGACTGTACTGATCTTGAGTTGGTGCGTTATCTTTTAAGAAGACAAACTCCAGTTGATCCTCTTGTTGTTAAAGTGGTAAATTCCATTATTGCTTATCATGAAAAAATACTTAAGGAAAATATAGGTTAAATATGGAATTCTCTGAATTAGAATTAGATAACAGATTACTGAAAGTTGTGGAAGAACAGGGATTTCGCAAACCGACAATAGTACAGCAGGAGGTTATACCTAATGCTTTGTCTGGATTTGATGTTTTAGCCGATGCTCCGACAGGCACCGGTAAAACTGCAGCATACGTTCTGCCTTGTCTGCAGCATATTATAGATTTTTCCAACAAAAAACACAGCCTTAGCCGTATTCTCGTTCTTACACCCACTAGAGAACTTGCTTTACAGGTTCATGAGCAGGTAAAACTTTTTAGCAAATATCTACCTAGAGTAAGTTCATGCACTGTTATTGGCGGTGTCGATCATGAAGAACAGCTTCCTGATCTCAGCCAGCGTACTGATATCGTTATAGCCACTCCTGGACGTCTGATTGAATATCTTAAGAAGAAAATGTTTGATATTAAGGGTGTGGAAATTCTTGTTCTTGATGAAGCAGACAGAATGCTGGACATGGGCTTTTATGATGATGTTGTAAGTATTTCCAAAGCAGCAAGCAGGAGAGAACAGACTTTTCTTTTTTCAGCAACTTTAGAGGGGGGGCTACTTTCAAAATTTGCTAATGAGGTACTGCAGAATCCTGTAGAAATTCATGTTGACTCACCTCGCTCTGAAAAGAAGAAGGTGGTACAGTATAAGATTTTTGCTGACAGTTTGGAACATAAGGTTGAACTTCTGAAATATCTTCTGAGAAGTGAAAAAATCGTAAAGCCGATTGTGTTCGTTAAGACTCGTGAACGCCTGCAGGAACTGGTTCAGGAATTGGATAAGGCGGAAATTAAGTTCGCCTATATCCGTGGAGAAATGGAGCAGGAAAAGCGTATAGCCGCCCTTGAAAGATTTGCTGGCGGATCAGTAAATATTCTGTTGGCAACAGATGTGGCAGCAAGAGGAATAGATGTATCTGACGTATCTCACGTGATTAACTTCGATATGCCGAGAAGTGCAGATATATATGTTCACAGAATAGGACGCACAGCAAGAGCAGGCAAGAAAGGGGTAGCTATTAATCTTGTAGAGGCTCATGATGTGCCTATTCTTGGCAAAATAGAGAGGTACACGGGAGAGAAGATAACCTTAAGAGTTATAGATGGTTTAAAGGCTCAGAATAAGCTTGCTGACTTCTCTAAAAAGAAGAAAAAGAAAGAAGATAAAGATGTTAAGTCTGACGAAAAAGAAAAACATATAAAGAAAAGAGCTAGAGATCTGAAGAATAAAGGCAAACCTAATTTCTATGAGAAAAAGAGGAAAAAGCTTTTGAGTCAGGGAATAACTGAGGAAGAAGCAGATAAGTTGCTGAATATCTCTTCTGCAAAGTAATTTAGGGGGAGAAGGAATCCGTTATGCAAGAGGCATAACGGATTTTTATTATCAGAAAAACAGTAAATCAGGAATCAGCAGTATCTTCTGACTGTTGAGAAGTTTTTACGTACCAGTGGTAAAGCAGAACAGTAATTCCTGATATGTAGAAGGCCAGATATACGCATATAGCGATAAATGTAATTAAGATTACCATTACCATTTCTAATAATGAACCATGGGCGACTCCAACACTTGGTAAAATCAGAATATACGCCCCCAGCACAGCTAATGTAAACATTAACCCCATAGTCCAGATAATAAGCTGGCTAAAAAAAACAAAGGGTTTTGATACCAGCAGATTGAGGCTATCGGTTACCGAATTTAACAGAGTGCTGTTATTTTTTGATGAAATCAACAGGGCGTTTGCAGTTATCAACCCCCATATGTTAAGAAAGCACAGCAGTCCAAACACTTCGTATATTAATACGCTTTTGCTGAAATTTTCAATACTGTAAAGAATGTACAGAATGAATAGCAGAGCAGGAAAAGACATGAAAATAAAGGATTTAACCTTTATCTTTATGTTTGTATAAACCAATGTCATTATTTCGGCAAAGGAAAGATTATCTCCCTCGATGTCATTAATGATCATCAGCATTATAAGACACAGAAAAATAGGAATGGTAAAGAAGTTTAAAATAAATACCGGCAGTGACAGTACTATGGCAACAGAGCACAGTAAAACTTTGAACAGAAGGAAAGGACGGGAAAGTAAAAAACTTATTCCTTGAAAAGGGGACAGAAAGGCGGTTCTTAAATCTAGGTTACTGGGAGTTTCGATTTGTTTTAGAAAAATCATTTTTTATAAAATAGAACAGGTTAATTAACAAACTCGACATATTATACTTTATAGGTTGAAAATCGCCACCTTAATGTTAAATCCGTGAAAAATAATGGAGTTTTAGTGCATGGCACTTTTATACATTTCTTCATATTCTTCGGCTGAGTCAGACCAGTTATAACGTACATTCATTGCGTTTCTTCTGATTCGTAAAAACTCAAGGTGTTCCTGAAGGTAAAATATAAGTGCACGTCTTACGCAGTTAAGAAAGGCTTGAGGTTCAGCTTCTTTGAAAATAAAGCCTGTAGCCTCTAGAGGGTTTTCATCGTAGCAGATAACGGTATCTTTAAGTCCTCCTACAGCTCGTACAATAGGTAATGTACCATAGGCAAGGCTATACATCTGATTTAAGCCGCATGGCTCGTAAATGGAAGGCATGAGAAAAAAGTCTGAACCTGCTTCAACCATGTGCGCCAGTTTATTATCGTATACACTTTTGAATACAAATCTATCTGCGTATTTTTTGGTGTATTGATGAAGGATGTTTTCAAGTTCCGGTGCTCCGGTACCGACTATAATCAGCTGTATCTGATGCTGGAGCATTTCATCCAGTACAGGGATTAAGAGATTTATGCCTTTCTGATCGGTAAGACGGCAAACCATTCCGAAAATAGGCTTATTGCATACCGGAAGATTTGTATATTCCTGAAGCAGAAATTTACATAGGCTTTTATCAACCATTGTGTCTGAATTGAAGTTAAACGGAATGTTTTTATCTATTGAAGGATCCCAGTCGGAATAGTCACAGCCATTTACTATTCCACACAGGTCATTAATTCTGTCCATATAATTCTGTGACATTCCGTGTCCGCCAAGAAAAGTTGTTAACTCTTCGGCGTAGCTCGGGCTTACGGCATTAATCTTATCAGCATAGAACACCCCGCATTTAAGGAAGTTTATGTTGTTAAATCCCTGACTGACAGTTTCATTATTTACCTGCGATATTTCAGGTAACATCCATAGCTGACTTTTTTCAAAAACGCCCTGAAAAGCCCCGTTGTGAATAGTGATAACAGAACGAGTGTTTTTGAAAAAAGGAGAGTTCTGGTATTTTAAAGCAAGAATCATCGGGGTCAGTGCAGTATGCCAGTCATTACAGTGAACAATGTCAGGTACAAATTTGAGATATTCAGTAGTAAGTAGTGATGCCGCAGAGAAAAAGGCAAATCTTTCGCCATTATCGTAGTACGACTGATTGTTCTCTGCGTAAATGCTGTTTCTTGCAAAGTAGTGCTCATTTTCTATTAGCCAGACAGTTACTTTATTACAGAGTTTGGCCTGTCTAACTTTAAATTCAATACCAGTATTATTTTGAGGATTGGTTAAAGACAGATCTGCTATCACTGGATAATCAAAATAATTGGGTATACGGTTATAACAGGGCATCATGATTCGGACATCATGATTACGTTTGACAAGTTCCATCGGGAGGGCTTTGGCAACATCCGCCAACCCTCCTGTTTTAACGAAATCGCATAGCTCAGAAGTTAAAAACAGAACATTCATAATCTAATAACCAATTCTGGCACCTTTCGGTATAACAACGATGCCACCATCAGAGACTGTATAGAAACTTCTGTCGTGCTCCGGATCCTCTCCGATAACAGTTCCCGGAGCTATGGTTACGTGTTTATCAATAATCGCCTTCTTTATCTTACAGTTGCTTCCAACAACCACGTCTCCTAAAAGTACAGAATCGGAGATTTCTGCATTTTCCTCGATTCTGCAGTTGAAACCTATAATACTGTGATCAACACTGGCCCCCACAATTTCTGAACCTGCTGATATCATGCTTTGAGAGATGGAACATTGTCTGTTTTCTGTATTTATGAAATTTGCAGGAGGAAGAGGGGGATAATTTGTGTGCAGTGGCCAGGATGGATTATGCAGTACAAAACTAGGTTCTTCATCAATAAGATCCATATTTGTCTGCCAGTACATGTCTATACTTCCTACATCTCTCCAATATCCTTTATTTTTTTCGTTGGGAATATAATTATCTAAAAAATTATATACATATACCGGACGCTTTGGATAAATGTTGGGTATTACATCACATCCGAAGTCATGTGTTGAATTCTGGTTTACAGAGTCAATGGCTAATTCTTCATATAAGGTATCTGCCTCAAAAATATAATTGCCCATTGATACGAGTGCGTAATCCGGTTCTCCGGGAATAGGTTTCGGATTCTTTGGTTTTTCTTCAAAACCAATCATTTTCCATTCGCTGTCAACCTCTATAACACCAAAGCTTCGTGCCTGTTTTATAGGCACTTTGATGGCGGATACGGTTAAATCGGCTTTTTTGTTTTTATGATATTCAAGCATCTGCCTGATATCCATTTTATAAACATGATCACTGCCGAAAATACACACCTGGTCAGGAGAATTGTATCGTATGAAACTAAGATTCTGGAATATGGCATCAGCTGTGCCGTCATACCATCGTTTACCCATTCTCATTTGTGCGGGAATCGGATCTATGAAACATCCTGGTATACCGTTAACGGTCCACCCCTTTTTCATATGCATGTACAGAGATTGACTTTTAAATTGGGTAAGAACAAAAATTCTTATAATATCTGAGTTAACAAAATTATTAAGAACGAAATCAATAAGTCTGTAACTTCCTGCAAACGGGACTGCAGGTTTTGAACGAGTAACGGTCAGTGGCTGAAGTCTTGTTCCTTCACCACCGGCCAAAATCATCGCTATGACTCCAGCCATAATTAATCCTTACTTATAAAATATCTCCACACTCTCTAAAGATTATACATAGTGAGTGGATATCTAGGCGTATATCGTTTGTTGTTTTTTTGATATGGCAAGAATTAATGTTAAAAAAAACAGACAATTGTTATTATTTTATTGAAAAACAGGTATCTCAACTTTTACAGCTTGTTAAGCTCTTTGAAATACCTGCTATGGAATTGGAAGATAAATAATAATTAACAGGAGGCCAGTTTAACTGTTTCCATGTGTGTTTTTTAGCTGCTCCTGTAGTGCTTTTTCAATTTCAATGGCAGTGTCTTCGTCTTCCATATCTTCAGGTGTTAGAGGAGAACTGATATGATATTTTCCTGATGCCCATCCGCCGAGATCTATCGTTTTGCATCGTTCAGAGCAGAAAGGTCTGTATTTGTTATCAGGACTCCACTCAGTTTCACAGTTGCAGATTGGACACTTAATTTTTGTCATTTTCATTCTCTTTTTTGATAATTTCAAGATAATGGCAGTGCAGTTCATGAATTTTGTTTTTTAATTCTTCCAGAGTCGGAAAATTAGAAACTACAACATCATCACTGGCACTGATTTTCTTTTCTCTTGGTAACTGATGTTCAACCATTGCTTTGGCTATTTCATAGGAACATCCGTCTCTTTGCATTGTTCTTTCGATTTGAATTTCAGGTGAAATATCCATGCATAAAATACGATTGGGAATATGTTCCAGTTTATTTTCAAAAAGCAGAGGGGCTGCGAGTACTACATAACAGCCGGTTGCTTCGGAGAGCTCTTTTAAAATCTGATCATGGATAAGAGGGTGCAGGATACTGTTCACGTACGACAGTTCCTGTTCATTAACAAATATAATATTGCGCAGGGCTCGTCGGTTAAGAGAACCATCTTCGCATAAAATATTCTGTCCGAAATGACTTACCAGTTCATTCAGGCCTTCTGTTCCGGGCATGACCACCTTTCGTGCACAGACATCGGCGTCGACAATCGTGCATCCGAATTCCCTAAAAAAACTGCAGACCGTGGTTTTCCCTGAACTGATCCCGCCGGTAAGTCCCAATATCCATTTACTCATACTGATAACCTGAATGTTATGACTGAGTCTGATTTACATTTTCAATATTCTTATCGAGTAACATGTCTGCGAGCTGACAGTATTGCTGCAGTGTTATATTTTCGGCTCTGAGCTGAGGACTAATTCCTAAATTTAACAGTTCTTCATCAGAAATAAAGCCTCTTAAGCTGTTATGTATTGTTTTTCGTCTCTGATTGAATGCCAGTGCAAGAACCTGTTCAAGTTTTCTTATGTCTTTCACCTCATAAGGTTTCTTATCATAAGGAACCAAACGTACAACAGCACTTGTTACTTTTGGAGCTGGTCGGAAGGCGTTGGGTTTTACCTCCATGATAGGAATTACCTTACAGTAATACTGAGTTATTAGAGACAGTCGGCCATAGTCTTTGGAGTCAGGTGCGGCCGCCAGTCTTGTTACTACTTCTTTCTGCAGCATGAAATGCATGTCCTTGATCACTTCAGACTGAGAGAACAGATGAATCATAAGCGGTGTGGAAATATTATATGGCAGATTACCGAATACTCTTACAGGGTTTTCTTTTGAGCCGAGTGTTGAGAAATCGAATTTCAGGGCATCAGCTTCGTGAATTTCGAGTTTTGGTGAAAGAAACGGATTTTCTCTCAATCTTTTGGCCAGGTCTCTATCCAGCTCTATAACATGAAGTTTATTAACTTTTTCACTTACAGGAGTTGTTAGGGCGGCAAGGCCGGGGCCGATTTCAACAATGTTGTCATCAGCTGACGGATTGATGGCTCTGACTATGTTAGCAATAACGTTCTGATCCTGAAGAAAGTTCTGACCAAATCTTTTTCGTGCGGTATGTCCCTGAGTAACTAAATCGTGCATTTATGTCTCTGTTTATGTTCAAATCAATTTAATACAAGTCATTCTATATGGAGATGTCTATTCGAGTATTTTAATGTAGGCAGAATCTCTTAGCTCTCTTTCCCATTTCTCACTTTCTTCCATAACTGAGCGGTTTGATAATATTTCTCTGGCTTTGATTTTATATGCTTCAATTGAATCTTTGTCTATTTTTCTATCAATCAATTCAACTATATGCCAGCCGAAACTGCTTTTGAAAGGCTCACTGATATCACCTGGATTAAGGCTTTTAATTGCCTCTCTGAATCTAGGATCGAAAATGTCAGGATTAGACCAGTCGATCAGACCTCCGTTGTAGGCTGACCCTGAATCTTCAGAATAGCGCCTTGCCTCATCTTCGAATTTATGGTCACCGTTTATTATATCGTTACGAATGTTGTTTAAACGCTGTTCTGCGGCAACATCATCGAATATGATGTTGGTTGTAAGAAGGATGTGTCTAACCTTAACCTGTTCAAGAGGCTGAGGTGTCATTTTTGCAATATCGTAGACCTTGATAAGAGAAAGACCTCTTTCTGTTTTGATAGGTCCTACGACATCTCCCGGTTTTGCCCTTGATACTGCGGGGGCGGCATATTCAGGAATTTCATTTATAGTCAGTTTCCCAAGGTCTCCTCCATTTATGGCATTACTGCTCTCAGAGTACTTCTGAGCGGCGTGAGCAAATGACATTCCTGATTTTAATTCTTTCATTACCATATTAACTTTACGGTTAGCGGCATCAGTTGCAGCAGGAGACGGTGTAACAGGAAGGGAAAAATTAATTACTGCCAAATGGTATGTCAGCATATGCGCTGCCTGATCCTTTAAGACGTAAGCAAGATGTTCAGCTTCCTGATCAGATATGTGAATACGGCTTCTTACCTGACTGCGCTTCACTTCGTCAATGATGATGTCATCTCTGATTGTATTTCGGATGGCGACGTCAGTTAAACCTGTTGTTCTATACTTTGACATTAATTGTTCAGTAGTCATGTGATTGTTTTCAGCAATGTGTTTTATTGCTCTGTCCAAATCTGTATCACTGATAATAATGTTGTTTTTATTTGCCAACTGCAGGATAAGTCTTTTGGTAATCAATTGTTCCAAAACATTCTTACGAATGACATCGTCAGCAGGTAATTCCTGATTATGGGCTTTCAGAAAGTTTTTGTATTTGATTACCTCTGAATTCAGATCGCTGAAAAGGATTGCTTCGTCACCGGCAATTGCAATGGTTCTGTCAACCATGTAATCGGTGGCTTCCGCCTGAGATAACCCCATCATAATCAGAAGGGTAGAAATTGTTGCTGTTTTCTTAAAAAGGCTGTTTAGCATAACAATATCCTATTTATTCAAGTTTACGGCGTTGTTATATGGAATCAGTTTTGTTTCCGGAGAGAAGGATGCGTTCATATTCGAATCAGTCAATCCCTTTAATTCAAAGAAAACACCGTATTTTGTTTCGTTTTTAGCTGTAAGTGTGTAGTTGTCCGGTTTATTGAATCTTTCGATTTGGAAACCGATACTGTAGCAACATGATTCGTACTTGAGAGCAAGTTTCTGGTCAATATTTCGACTTCTTTCCAAATCATAGTACATTGCAGCCACACCTTTAATATCGTCAGTAATAGGGAAGTTGAAAGCCCCCCCAAGTTGTTTAAGATCGCTGATCTCGCCATTCATAGTCTGGTTCCCGTCTCTCAGATAGCGATAACTGAGCTGAACCTTAAATTCTTCATACATGCCGTTAAGCTGGCTATTCCAGCTTGATGTTTCCCCTTTTTCAGTGTTATATACCAGATTTCCGTTGGCTGATACATAATCAAGAAAATTCAAATTGATTCCTGTGGCAATTGGGGTTCTCGGATATGTAGTTGAGGTTTCATTAGGATAGAATTTTACCTTCTGACTATGGAAATCATATCCCTGACCGATGTTGAATCTCAGCCTTTCCTTCAATTCGTTGTCATACATACGGTAGGTAATACCGTAACTTATTCTGTTTGTATCGGCAATTCTGTCCAGCCCGGCATATTTTCTGTAACCGAATAATGAGTAGTAATCATATACTCTGTCAGTTGAATCGTATATACCTATATGATCCTGATTACGATAAGGGATATACATGTACTGGATTTCAGGTTCAAGTGTCTGCTTGAAACTGAGGGTATTGTTAACAAAAGTGGCCTTGCTGTATATTTCTCCGTTGTAGAGATATCTGTTGACCTTTTCGTTAATTAAGCCAGGGGTAAAACCGTGAGTTATGTAGCTCGAGTACAGAGTGGACGGAATATCCTGTTCATAATGGGTAAGGAATCCTCTTCCGATAGCTCTTACTTCAATCCCGTTCTTATTGAGAATAGGCAATTCGATTTCAGGCTGAAAATGATACCTGTCACCTTTGTAACTCTGCTCCTTTAATTCTTCAACCCTGAAACGAGAATACTCGAAACCGGAACGGTATGCCAAATGTGAACCAATGGTGTCATGGTAGTTCATTTCAACCCGTGGAACAAGTTTGAATGGCAGATTTACAATATATTCGTTAGGTACCAGGAGTTGATATTTTTGAACAAGCAGATTAGCGTCAAAGTTGTTTTTGTCAACATACAGCTTTCCTGACTGTACCAGCTGATTGTCAATAAGTGTAGGAACCTTGGGATCAAAGTCGTTAACGTAGTTGTAGTCATTGCTTCTTACACGAGTAAAATTAATCAGGAAACCATAATCTTTATCAGAAAAATATGTTTCGTGATTGATGTAGTAAATCCACCGTTCGTCAAATGTTTGGTGGTTTATTCCCGTGTCGCCGTCACTCTTGTAGTGTCTGTCATGACTTATGTATTGACCATACACGGAGCCATATGTATTTCTGAAAGGCATGTAACGGAATTCACCGGTATTCAACAATCCTCTTCGTGTTATGATTTTAGGACTGTAAGTAAAATCATAATTGGGAGCAATATTCCAGTATATAGGAAGTGTGAGCATTCCTCCGTCAGATGACGTATATTCAATATTAGGGTAAAGAAGACCTGATTTACGTTCATTTTTAATTGGAAAATTAAAATAAGGTAAATAAAGCACAGGTACATCATGAAATCTAAAAACAGTATGATATGCTTCACCGAAAACTTCATTCTGATCAATGTTAACTTCGGAAGAATTTAATACCCATGAAGGCTGGTGTTTAGGGCATGTAGTCACGGAGGCGTCATACAGTGAGATAGTTTTATTCTCGTTATTCAGCACAGCTTTTTCAGTTGATCCACGGATAACTGAACCATTGATCATATATGTGGCATTGTGCAGTTCAGTACTGTTAGTGGCAAGGTTTGTGTAAAGTGTTGTATCACTGCTTACTGTGATCTGGCCGTCTTCGTAGAGAATGTTGCCTGAAGCAGTCATTTCCTGAGTATGTTGATTGAATGTTGTTTTGTCAGCTTTAAGCCTTTTGTTTCCCTGGATGATTTCAACATCTCCATCATATTGAATGTTGTTTTTAATGTTCGATTCCATACTGTCCGCAGTGATGGATATCGGCACTTTCTGGATATCTACTGTAGTGTCAGGAGCTACGTATTCAGGAACGTAGCCATAGCATCTTTCATCATATTCAGTGATTTGCATCAGTGGCGCATTGTCCGCAACAGCAGGAGCGCAAACCAAAACAGAACTGATGCATAGTGAAAGCTTTTTTAAATGATTCAACACTTGAGGAATCCCTGAAAATTATTATGTACAAACAACCAAGACTATTATAAATAAAAAGCTTGATTTAAACAAATGTAGGAGACATAAAGTAGGCCGGAAATTATATCTTTCCGGCCGTTGTTTTATAGACTTGATAATTTGAAAAAAGTTTAAATTTTCAACTTAGAATGGCAACGGATCATCGTTGAATGATGAATGCATGTCCGGTTCCTTGGCAGTAAATTCAGAATTGCTTCCTGCCCCTGAGTCTGAAGCTTTTTCTATGTTCAGATTTCCCGGAGCTGTCTGAGCAGCCCCTTGAGATGGTAACGGAGGTAATCCAGGGTAAGCGTTGTCACTGCCGTTTTGGCTGGAGCTCTGGTTATATGATGGTTCAGGCATTGGATTCTGCTGCTGAGGTACGTTGTTCCCGGAACGGCCGTAATTATTATTGAAATTGCCATTGTTGCCAAAATTGTTATTATTGAAACCATTGTTGTTATAGTTTCCCTGGTTGTTATGGCCGTTGCCGTTATATTGCTGATTTCCTCTCTGAGGATTCTGCAAACTGTTGCCACCATACTGCTGATTGTAATTGTTGGCTCCGTAGCCATTGTTGTCCTGATTCTGAGGCTTGTTTCCAAGCATCTGCAGATCTGTAACCTGAATTTCAGTAATGTATTTACGCTGACCATTCTGATCATCGTATGAACGAGTTCTGATTTTTCCTTCAACGTAAACTTGAGAACCTTTGTGGAGATAATCTCTTGCGATTTCAGCAAGTCTGCCCCAAAATACAATGCGGTGCCATTCAGTTCTTTCCTGTATGTTGCCGTTCTGATCCCTGAATGATTCGTTTGTTGCAAGACTGACAGTGGCTACACTGTTTGATCCTCCGTTCAGCATGCGAAAATCAGGCTCGGCAGCCAGATTGCCTACTAAAATTGCTTTGTTTACTCCACGCGCGGCCATAATAATTTACCTCTCGACTTAATAACTTACCTTCTATCTTGATTTAATTTCCTTTCCTACTTAACTATTTGCTACTGATACCTTAGCCTTTGAAGTAATGTCTTTATCAAAGAAAATTCGTTTTGTGATGTCAAGACAGTGTGATTTTATCATTTTTTCGCACAATGTTCTTGAGCATAATCAAAAAAATCATCTCCAAGTTCAATGTTTGGTATTCATAAATGTATGGATAGCAATAATTTGTGTATTAGTATAAATAGTATTTTATAGATAAAAATCTAACAATTCAACGCATTAGATGATAATTACAGTTTTTTTGGTCGAAAAATCAAAAAAATATGTGAGGAAAATTACAAAATTTTCTTTGGAAAACAAAGGAAAATCAGTTTTGGTTGCTTATTCTTAATGTATTTCAAATTTTGACTAAATGATTAAAGGTTTTAATTATTGAAATTTTAGGTTCGTGATAAAGTTAAATTAGGTATCTTTTTATTGTTATCGGTGTATTTATTGTATGGCTAAAGGTAATATAAACAAAGTTATTTTAGGTATTGCTAATGAGGAAATAACGTTTCTTTATACATCCTCAAAAGCCACTAAAATCATTACAGACAAGGTGTTGTGCGCTGGTAATACAGAATGGAAAAATGCTGTAGATGGACTGTTCAAAAAATATAAGATTCCAGCATCATGCAAGGTGATTGTTGTTTTGGGGCAGGGCTTATACACTGTGGTTCAGCTTCCGAAAAATGAACGTCTTTCCGAGGAAGAATTAAAAAGCGTAGCAATGAACAAAGAACTTGAACCTACGGTTCAGGGGCGTATTTTGGACTATACCTGGGATTTTTACGATGCCAAAACAGGGAAAAACAGTAAGCCTTCGTTGAATTTTGTACTTGTGGAAAAGAAGCTTATAGCAGGTTTGTCTGAAATAGTTAATGACGTTGCCTCCTTAGAAAAAATTACTATTTTTGATTTGGCAATGACTGAATTTATTTCCTATTATCAGGCTCTGTCAATGGGGAAAATTAAGGACAAGGAACAGAATCTGTTTGTTCCTCAGCTCTGCCTTACTCTTTATCTTCAGAAATCCAGGGATCTTACGGTCTATGGTGTTTTTGGCGGAGAACTGTGCTATTCGCGTACTCTTAGAGGATATAAAAATCTGGCAACAGATCTGATTGGCGGTGCTGACGATCCGACGATCAGTAAACTTACAACAGAAATACTCCGTATTACGGATGATTTCTTTACATCACGATTAGGTCTGCCGCCGATGAGCAAGCTGCTTCTGGTTATGAACGCAGAACAGCTTAAGAATATTGCTGCGGGTTTCAGTCAGAATTTCAGAAGAGTTGTTGACGTTGTGCCTATAAATGATGATGTGGCTACAACAGAGGCAGTGGGATATTCGGTTTGTAAAAATGCACAGCTGGTTGATATTTTGAAAAAAGATTTGGGCTATGCACCGTTGTTGGGAATTTTAAAAGAAGGAATACTTGTAAGTGAGAAAAATTAGAATCAATCTCTACAGCAAGGAATTTCAACCAAAACTGGTAATTCTTAGCTTAAAACACATGATTATTATCTGGCTGATAACTGCTGTTGTTATGGGGTTGTGGGCTAATGTATCAAATGACAAGAAGAAAAAGCTTGTACGACAGCAACAGACTATGAATGATGAGTATGAGAGTGTTTCTGATGAGCTGATGCAGACTCAGGTCATAGTTTCGTCTCTTAAACTGGACACTGAACTCCAGTCTCAGGTTGAAACCGCACGCAAAATTGCTCAGGGAAAAAGAGAGTTAGGCGCCTATTTATTAAGAGATTCAAATAAAAGCGGTCATGGTTTTGCAGGTTTTATGAAAGCTCTGGCCACAGTTAGAAATGATGGTATAGCAATAACCAGTTTCAGTATTGTTGATGGTCAGGCTGATATTGAAGGTGTAGCCAGAACGGCAGAAGATGTGCCAAAGTGGATAGGTCAGTTCCGTGAATATTCAGATTTATCAAATCTAACTTTCGGCAGCGTTAAACTAAATTACAACAGAGACGACAATTACTTAGGTTTTTCCCTTGAGAGCAAAATAAAAGATGATAAAGACGATAAAGGGGAAAGAAAATGAGTGCTTATAGAGATTATGAAAAGAAAGTAGCCAACATGACCATGCGTGAACGCGTTATGGTTCTGATGGTTGGTATTTGTGCTTTTGTTACCCCGATCTATTTTTATGTAATCGACGCCAATAACATGGCAGAAAAGAAAATAAATTCAAGTATGTCTTCTTTGAAGACGGATCTCGATGAAAAAAGATCTGAACTTGAAACGTGGCAGTCCAGAATTACGAAAGACCCTAATCTTGAACTTCGTGAAGAATTGCAAAATCTCAATAAAGAGATTGCTGATATATCTGGAAAGCTTGATAAAGGGGCAACGAGCCTGGTTGATGCATCGCATATGTCAGATATATTGAAAGGTATGCTGAAAACATCAGAAATAGAACTGTTATCTATGGAAAATTTACCTCCTAAAATTCTGATGAGCAATGGTGACAGCCTGCTTTACCAACATACTGTCCGTATGACTTTCAAAGGTCGTTACCTTGATATCATGAAGCATATGGAGAAAATGGAAAACTCTGGGTATAACTTCAATTGGCATCTAATAAACTATCATGTGGTTCAGTATCCGGTATCAGAAGTGACTGTTGAAGTTTATACTCTTAGCATTAATAAGGATTTTCTACATGCTTAAGAAAATAATTATTTTATCGGCAATGCTCATACCAGTAGCGTATGCTGAAGATTTTCAGTTGCATGATCCGACAACCCCACTGTCTGGAATGAGTACATCGACAAGCAGCGATAGTAAAAATTCTGCAGAAGAACTCAAACTTCAGGCAATAATGAGAGGAAACGGGCGCACAAGGGCCATAGTTAATGGAAGGACATGCTACATATCAGAGGAATGTTTCGGTTATAGAGTATATGCTATCAACAAGTCTGACATTCTTTTGAAAAAGGATAATAATCCTGTACTTGTGAAACTATCACTGTTTACATCGAAGGTGCAAAAATGAGTAGGATATTGAAATCTGCAATAGCTTTGAGTTTGGCTATGTGCGTAGGTTGTGTTTATAATCATCCACAGCCTAAGGAAGCTCAGGAGGAACTTGCTTTAGCTCTGTCTCAGGCCGGGTTGTCTGATGTACCGGAAGATGTGCTTAATGAGTTGAATCCCGATAATCCGTTGGATGAACAGTATTCAATAGGTAATGCCAGTCGTATTTCAATTGCCGCAAACAATGTTCCTGCTTCTGAATTCTTTGCTCGAATAATGAATCAGACAAATTCTTCGGTGGTTGTTCATCCGGAAGTCAGCGGTAACATTACTCTTAATCTGGATAATGTAACCACTGATGAAGTGTTTGATGCTGTATATAGAATGTACGGTTATTACACTGAAAAGAAAAATTCTGTTTATTACGTGTATCCTGCAGGTATTCATACCGAGAATATTCCGATCAATTATCTGTCAATGATAAGAGATGCGGAAACAAAATTATCTATTGTTAACAATACAGTGACTAATTCAGACAGTGACAGTTCATCTAATTCATCATCATCTTCTTCTTCAAGTGACAGTGACAGTTCGTCAAACAGTTCAAGTGGCACTAAGGTTACAACAACGGCAAAGAGTGATTTCTGGACTGACCTGCAAAATGTTCTGAGTTCAATTGTAGGAACAGATGAAGGCAGACTAGTTAAAGTTAATCCTCATGCCGCAGTTGTTACCGTACGAGGTATGCCGGAAGATATACAGAATGTGAAGAATTATCTGGATAGTATTGAATCAAATCTTCACAGACAGGTTGTAATAGAGTCTAAGATACTGGAAGTGACTCTGGATGAGAATTATGCTCAGGGGATAGATTGGTCTGCTATAACCGGTCATACTTTCAAATTTGGGAGTGCAAAAGCTTTTGGAGGCGGATCCGGTGATGCCATTATCGGCATCATGGGAGGTGGATTGTCTTTTTCTGCGGAATCCAGCCATTTTAATGCACTAATGAATTTCCTTAAGACCCAGGGTGACGTAACGACTCTGTCAAGTCCGAGAATTACTGCTTTGAATAATCAGAAGGCCATAATGAAGGTTGGTACTGATTCGTACTTCCTGACAGATATTTCTGTTGATACCTCAGCAAGCACTACTACAAGTAGCAATTACATTACTTCAGATGTTACTTTTAAGCCGTTCTTCAGTGGTGTATCCCTCGATGTGTTACCGCAGATTAATGATAATAATGAAGTTCTGATGCATATTCATCCGGCTGTGATAGATGTTAAGGAAGATAGTAAGACTGTTAACCTCGGAGGAGGCTCCTCAGCCATGCAGCTGCCTCTTGCCAGTTCTCAGGTAAGAGAAACAGATACTATTGTAAAGGTTAAATCAGGTGACGTTATTCTCATTGGTGGTTTAATGAGATCTGAAGTTGGGGAGTATGTGTCAAAGGTTCCGGTACTCGGAGATATTCCGTACTTAGGAGAGCTTTTTACCAACAGAAACAACTTTAATCACAAGAAGGAGCTCGTAATTCTTCTGAAGCCTGTTGTTGTTGATGGCAATACCTGGAAGAATGAAATCGGAAAGTCCATGGATTTATTAAAGAAATGGTACCCGAACGATGATGGTGAGAAGAAGAGTTCAGATGTTGATTTCATAGAATAAATAAACAACAATTAGGGATTTTTGCGGTGTATCAAGATTTTTTTGGGTTAGAACAGCAACCGTTCAGTTTGACTCCGAACACCAGTTTGTACTACGGGTTACCTCCACATGAAGAAGCGCTGGAGGTTCTTAATACTGCATTATTGAATGGAGAGGGGTTTATAAAGGTAACCGGAGAGGTTGGCACCGGTAAGACAATGGTTCTCAGACTGTTTATGGGAAAACTGTCTGATAATTATGAACTTGTGTATATTCCGAATCCTATTCTTACTCCGGCAGAACTCAAGCTTTCCATTGCCAAGGAGTTACAGCTGGATGTTGATAATGTTTCAAGTTTGTCCCTCAATGACATTATCAATAATCGCCTTTTGGAGCTGAATAAGGCCAATAAGAAAGTTGTGATGATTGTAGATGAGGCTCAGGCTTTAAGTGATGAAACTCTTGAAGCCATCAGACTTTTGGGAAATCTTGAGACCGAACAGGAGAAAATGCTGCATATTATTCTATTTGGCCAGCCTGAACTTGATTATAAACTGTTGCAGAATAACTTCAGACAGTTGCGCCAGAGAATTTCTTTTTCATATGCACTCAGACCCCTAAATGAACATGAAACTTATTCATACCTGAATTATCGTATGAAAGCCTCTGGTTTTAAGGGAATAGAAGTTTTCAGTCGCAAGGTGTCACAACGTATTTACAAGGCAAGTCACGGGATACCTAGGCTGATTAATGTGATTGCAAATAAATCCCTGATGCTATGTTATGGCTACGGCGTGTATGCAGTTTCAAAAAAAATAGTATCAGAAGCTGTAAGTGATACAAACGGTACTACTGCGGGAGCTGGTAAAAGAGGATTTTTAAGACTGCTCAGAAATTTGGGAATTATCAGTCTGGTCTTTGTTGCCGTGGTAGGTGGCCTATATATCTTTGGAGCGACTAGATGAGTGTTATAAATAAAGCTTTAAAGGAACTGAATAAACGAAATTCCGGGGACGAATATGGCAAGTATGTGCCACCGGAAAAAGCAGGAATGTCTTTTAATAAACTGACATTGGCTTCTCTTGTAATTATTGGCGTAGCTGTTTTAGCAGGTTCCGGTTACTATGCATATAAGATAGGAGAAAAAAACAATCTGTCCAAGACAAAGCCGACAGCAACTCTTTCAAAGGAAGTTGAATCCTCTTCTGAAAAGACAGCTTCTGTTGCCGAGGTGTCCACAGATCCGAATCTGAACAATGTTCAGATTACAAATGAAAGAAATACAGTTTCTCAGAATGAAAATGAGGTTACCGACACTCAGAATAACGTCATTGCTTCTGTTGAGACCGGTATTACAGCGGTGAATACAGAATCCGTTAACAGTGAACATGCTTTGGATCAAGATGTTCCCGTACTGGATGTACATCAGAAGACGGAAAGAAATTTAATCAGAAACAGACCTGAGAACCATGAAGTTGCTCAGAGTCAGGTTAAGACAGTTGAAAAGCAGGAGATTCATAAAGTTGTAAAAACAGACAGTCAGTCTGCGAAGGAATCAAAAAAAAATAATGTTGTAGAAGACTATGTATACGATGCCGATAACTATGTTATTGAGGAAGAACCGAATGTAGTTGTGGTGGAAAAGCCGGTAAGTCGCAAGGCTTCTTCACTAAAGGTGGCTAAGAGTCAGCTTACTCCGAATGAACAGAAAGAGATTTACCGGACTCAGGCGTTGAATTCTCTAGGAAAAGGTGATAGCAGAAGAGCTATAGATGCTTATCGGAATATACTTGCCGTTGATCCTAAAGACATAGAGGCACGAGAAAAATTGGCAAGTCTTTATTTTGGTCAGGATAATTACGTTGATGCTATCAGAGTACTTGACGGAGGTATTGCTCAGACTCCTTATCATTATGATTATCGCTTGTTTTTGGCAAGAATATATAAGTCTCGTGGTGACGATGCTAAAGCATTGAAAGTTTTGGAAACTGTAACTCCTCCTGTTGCTGGAAATATTGACTATTATGCCACGATGGCAAGTATTGCCAGAGAAAGCGGTAACTTTCCTGTGGCAGCAAAGGCGTATAGGGCCTTGGCCTCAACCAATTCACCTGATGGTAAATGGTATCTTGGATTAGGGATTGCCGAAGAAAAGCAGGGAAAACACAAACAGGCTTTGGAAGCGTATAAGAAAGCCTCGTCTCTATATTTAAGTCAATCCTCACGTAAGTTTGTTGAAGGTCGTATAAAGTTTTTGGAGACACTGAGATAATGCCGGAAGATAACAGCTCTAGAAAAAGATTACGTATAGGTGACGTTTTAGTTCAGTCCGGGATAATTACCGAAAACGACGTCGAAGAGGCCCTGAACTATTCAAAGGAAATGAACCTCAAACTTGGTCAGGCCGTGGTTGCTCTCGGCCTGGCTACGGAAGCTGATATATGTACCGCATTGGGGCAACAGCTTCAGATGACTGTTTTTACCGATTTGTCAAAATTAAATATTGACAGTAATGTAGTTCAAATGCTTCCTGAAAATATAGCCAGACAGAAAAGGGCGTTGGCTATATCAAAAAGATTGAATCAGAATACGGGAAATGACGTAATTACGGTTGTAATTGCGGATCCTCTCGATTATTACGGTCGTGATGATATTGTTGATAAACTGGATCCAAATGAAGTTGATTTTGTAATAACTCCAGAATCAGAAATAGTTAAATATCTTCCAATGTTATACCGCAATACTGAAAATATTGCGAAATATGCGGATCAGCTCCAGAGTGAAATTACGAAATCGGCATTTGAAGTCGGTGCAACAGATACATTAAATGTTGACGATGATTCCTCAGATGCTGCGGTTGTTAATTTACTTAAATCAGTATTTGAAGATGCAATCAACTGGAAAGCGTCAGATATTCATATAGAGCCTGATGATGGTGTATTGAGAATAAGACAGCGTATAGATGGAAGTCTTACTGAACAGATTTTGCCTAGTTCTGATATAGGTGCGGCTATTGCATTAAGAATAAAGCTTATGGCAGGTCTGGATATTTCTGAAAAGAGATTGCCTCAGGATGGCCGATTCCACATTACGATTGCAGGAAACGGCGTGGATGTCCGTGTGTCAACTCTTCCAACGCAGTATGGTGAATCCATAGTAATGCGTATTCTGAATCAGGCAACAGGTCTTGTTTCCCTTAATGCTACAGGTATGCCTGAAAAAATACTTGAGAGCATGAGAATTCAGATTCACAGACCTCACGGGATGATTCTTGTAACAGGACCAACCGGTTCCGGTAAAACCACAACTCTGTACGGAGCACTGAATGAACTTAATACTCCAGATGTTAAGATTATTACCGTTGAGGATCCGGTTGAATTCCGTTTGCCGAGAATAACTCAGGTTCAGATAAACCAGAAGATAGGTTTGGATTTTGCCAATGTTCTTAGAGCCTGTCTGCGTCAGGACCCTGATGTGATTCTTGTAGGTGAAATGCGAGATAAGGAAACCAGTGAAATTGGTCTGCGTGGTGCTATGACTGGTCATCTTGTATTATCCACACTGCATACAAATGATGCCATATCAAGTACCATGAGACTTGTCGATATGGGGGCTCCCGGATATCTGGTTGCCAGTTCACTAAAGGCAGTGCTTGCACAGCGTCTGGTGAGAAGAGTATGTCCTAAGTGCGGTGATTACTGTGAGGTCGAACCTTCACAGGAACGTTTCATCGAAGCCGCACTTGGAGTTCCGATCGAAGAGCAGAGACAGCACAAGTTCAAGCTTGGCAATAAGGGAAAGGGGTGTCAGTATTGCAATTTCAGTGGTTATAAGGGACGTATAGGTGTTTTTGAACTGCTTGTATTAAATGATGCCATGATGGATGCCTTGAGAAAGGATGATTTGGAAGAGTTTGCAAGATGTGCAAAAGAGAGTCCAATGTACAAGCCTTTAGCTAAAGTGGCCTATGATCTTGCAGTTGACGGAGTGACCTCTATTGAAGAGGTTATGAAGCTTTGTGAGGTGAATGATTAATGCCTGTATTTAGATACAAAGCCAAAAACAGTTCCGGAAAATATGTAACTGGAACAATTGAAGCCGGTAGTCAGTATGATGTTATTGATGAGATAAGTAAAACCGGCATGATTCCTATTGAAATCAAAGAAGAAAAGCAGGCTGTATCTATAAAAATGCCTGCTGGGATGTCCAAGTTTTTCAAGAAAAAAGTAAAAACAGAACAGCTTGTAATGTTTTGTCGTCAGATGTTTTCTCTGAGTAAGGCCGGGGTACCCATGATTCGTGCGATAACCGGCTTAAGTGATTCCATGGAACATCCTGCCCTAAAGGAATCTCTGGTAAAGCTCAACAAAGATCTTATAGGTGGTAAATCTTTGGCATTATCCATGTCGGAACAGCCTGAAATCTATAATTCTCTTTTTGTGGCGATGATTAACGTTGGTGAAAACACCGGTAAGCTCGATGACGTGTTTTCTCAATTGGCATCATATTTTGAATTAGACTTGCAGACGAAGAAAAGTATAACAGCAGCCATGAGATATCCTATTATGGTTATGTTATTTATTGTTGCTGCGGTAGTTATTCTTAACATTTTTGTAATTCCTGTATTTACTGATATGTTTTCAAAGTTTGGTGTAGACCTTCCTATAACCACCAGAATTCTTATTGCGACATCAAATATATTCGTTAATTACTGGCCTTATATGCTGGCTGTCGTTGTTGCGGTTCCATTTATTATAAAAAATGCCATGAAGAAAGAGTCTGTGAAAGTTAAATGGGATCAGTATAAGTTAAAGATTCCAGTTATTGGAAATATTCTCAACATGGCTCTTCTGGGACGTTTCTGTCGCAGTTTCTCACTGATGTTACAGTCAGGCGTGCCATTAAATACTGCCTTAAGACTTGTTGCTGATGCGTTAGATAATAAGTATCTGGAAAAGAAGGTGCTGAATATGCAGAAACAGATAGAGCAAGGTGTTTCCCTCTCTCAGACAGCTGTTCAGAGCCAAATGTTCTCACCTCTGGTATTACAGATGTTCGCTGTCGGTGACGAAACCGGTCGTGTTGATGAACTGCTTATTGAAGGCGCGGATTATTACGAACGAGAAGTGGATTATGGTGTAAAGTCTCTTACTGCCAAAATAGAACCTCTGCTTCTTGTTGTGGTATCTCTTATTGTGGGGCTTCTGGCTCTAGGTATATTTTCTCCTATGTGGGACATGTACGGAGCAATGCAGGGGAAGCAGTAGAGACGTGATGTAATATTTCAAATATATATTTAAATATATGTATGTAAAATCGTTAATAGCAAAATAATCCCCTGTGCTAGATGTTAACTGTGCAAGTGTATAACCAAAAATATAGTATAAAAATAACACACAAACATATTAGTATTGTTGATTATTTTATTTTCGACCTTGAGAAAATTAAAAGTGATAATCTAACTGTTTTAAAAAATTAGATGTCTCCCAATAAATGAAATGCAAAAGATGGCGTTTTAAGTGAGAATTACTGATTTTTAGATATAATTAACTTATAACGGGTTGTTTATCAGGAATATTAAACAGGATGTTTTTACCTGATATAGTCAAAGTAGTCTTTTTAGGAGTGAAAGATGAAAAAAGCTAAAACTATGAAAAATGTTAAGCGCAATAAGGGTTTTACCCTGATTGAACTGATTATTGTTATTGTTATTTTGGGTATATTGGCCGCAACAGCTTTACCTCGTTTCATAGATGTTACCGAAGAGGCTAAGAAGGCCAGTGTAGAGGGGGTAGCTGGTAATTTTGCTACAGGTATTCTGCTGGTTAGAGCGCAGTGGGAAGCAAAGAGCAGACCTAAAGTTGATGGTGTTAACAGCGTGCTTTATGATGGCAGCCGTTTTTATCTGACCACACCTTCAACCTCCAAGATTGAAGATGGTACCATGAGTCCTGGATATCCTATTGCCGCAACGGCAATAAATTCCTCTTCCTCTCCTGTAACTGCTGAGTATGCTTCTTATTATGACGTCGGCATGACTTCAGATAAATGTCTTCATATCTGGGAAAGTATGTTGCAGAACCCTCCTAAGGCTACTACCAGCATAAGCGATGTGAACAGCAGTTCAGAAAACTATAAATATTTCATTTCATACAGTGTAGGTCCTGTTAATGGCAGTGCTGTAGCAAATTATGGTATTTGTCACTATTATCTGGTTGTGTCTCTTGATAGAAGTGAAAGTGGTAATTACAAAACTCCTAACAACAGTACTGACAAGTATATGAGTTTTACCTATGTACCTGCGTTAGGTCTGATAACACCATATATTCACAGCAGTAATTAAGCGTGGTGCTATGGAAAGATGCTCTACTGGATTTACTTTGATAGAGTTGGTGACAGTAATAGTAATTTTAGGAATTCTGTCAGTGTACGCCGTACCAAAATTATCAGCAGGTTCTGGCGAGCATCTTTCTGTGTGTCAGGAAGTATCTAATCTGATACTGCAAACGCAGAGCATCAATATTAATCAGGGGGATTCTCCTGATGTCTATTTCAAATCATTTCTTTCCGGCGACTATGGCGTCTGTCTGAAGAATGACTGTTCCGAAGTAAATAATCTGAAAATGCGGGGCGGAAATCCCAAGGTAACCATGAATGGTACCAGTGATGTCGAGTTTTATTTCAATGGAATCGGCCAGCTTCAGAACTCCGAAGATATTTCTCTTGAATATGTGTTCGAGGGGGCCTCATGTACAGTTAAGGTAAATACCGAGGGGGCTGTATCATGGAAGTAAAAGATAGAGGCTTTTCGCTTGTTGAGCTGGTTATCGGTATTGTTGTTATGGGGATTGTTCTCAGTGGCCTTATACCCATTATTGGTTCACTGGAGATGAAGTCCGTTGAGCCTAGTTTTCAGGTTAAGGCTGATTTGCTGGCACATCGTATATACAATCAGATGAAAATAAGAGCGTACGATGAGAAATCAGATCATCAGGGTGGGGGCTGCCGCTGTGGTGAGTCTGTGAGTTACAAGGGGATAGATGTCTGTAATCTCGGGGCTTGTACGTTACAATCCAATTTTGGTCCGGATTCCACGGAGAGCTCTAATCCTCGTCCTGAAAATTTCAATGACGTGGATGATTTTGATACATACAGTCTTTGCGGTTTGGATTCTTTGAATTCTTACTGTTATGGCAACAACAATAAGTGTACAGGCAGTGATACAAGCTGTACGAGGATTAACAATGCTGTCTGTGGTGACAGTGAATGTCTTGTGCCTGCAGTTTTCTTTGTCGATAATACCCATAATGATACATGCAGCCTTGGTGAGACAAGTAATGATATTGCGTGCAACAGTTATTCAGATTATTTTGTCAGTATAGATGTTTATAACAAAGATGTAGAATTCTCAGGATTTAGCAAGCTGACAGTGAAAATGATTATCATAAAGGTGTTATCTCCGCGTGATGATACGTATGAGTATCGTTTTATAAGGAGTAACTACTGATGAAACGCAATAAAGCTTTTACTTTAATTGAACTTGTAGTTGTTATGGTACTGCTCGGTGTTGCCGGCGGGGTTACCGTGTCTTTTTTGTGGCAGGGAACCAAAATGTACGTCGGTATCAGTAGCAGAACGCAACTGGCTGCTATAAGTCATAATCTTTTTGCCAGATTGCGAATTCAGATAGAGAATTCAATGCCGTACAGCATTTCTGTTTCAGAAAATATATATTCATCAGGGAGCGGTGCTATGCTCTCATTAACCATACCTGTTGAAAGATATCGTGTGGCGGACATAAAAGAGGGGCAGTACCTATATCTTCCGCTGGCTGAAAATGATGTTCTCTGTTCTTCCGGACTGAGCAATTACAGGCTTAAATATCTTAAGCTTGATCATTCTTACGGAGTTCTTGAATTAAAAAATGTAATGACGCCTGATGACGTTTCTGTTTCCTCATCCTGTACTGCCGGTGTTTATAAGGTAAAGGTTACAAGTTTTGGGGACGACCCTTACATAAGTGGCGGTACTGTAATGTATCTTACCGACAGCCAGTCCGATAAAAAATATTATCAAAGCACTCAGGGGCATCTTTTTTATAAACAGGGAGATGGTTCTGCAGTCCCTCTGAACAATCCTGCGGAAGGGGAACATGGAGCAAAAGTTGATATTTTTAAACTAAATGATGGAACATATTCGAATGGACAGAACGGTGTTACTGTATCTGTAAAATTATCTTCTGGCGATGATTTTATTACTGTAAGTCAAAGGTTTGAATTACACAGCAGTGTGGATTTTTAACGGGTGATTGATATGGTGACGAATTTACACAGAAAACGGGGATCTATGCTTCTGACTGCTATAGCTGTTATAGTGGTTTTTTCCCTGCTTATTGCCGTTTCTGCCCGTATGCTTATGAACAGTGATCAGAATAAAGTGACCGTGTCCGTCGGAATGCAGGCTGAACTTCTGGCTCATACGGGAACGGAGTTTGCAATGGCTCAGCTGTTTCCGTTAGGAGCAAGCAACGGTTCGCTTTCATCACTTTTATGGGGTGATGGCGAACCTGCTTCCAAGTCAATTCTTCCTGCAAACTGCAGTTCTGTTTCTCATGAAGATGGCAATATTTTGTGTAACGGATTCAGAGATGGGTGTTATCTTGATAAACTTTACATTGATGTTAAAAAGATTATCAGCGATGATGTATCCGGTTCTGATGTTCTGTATGAATATCAGATAACTTCTTCTGCAGTATGTGATGTTCCGTTTATAAGTTCCTCCTGTGCTCCAAACAGTGCCACCTGTTCAGGTAATACGTCTTACTATAAAGTAAAAAGGACTGAGACCACCAAGGCCTCCGATATCAGTTGGAATGTCAGTGCTGAATAGCTGATTTAAAGGTCCTTTTTAATTTCTGTGCTTGTTAAGCTTTTGCAAGTTTTTCTTAAAAGATAACCTATTTAGTGTTATAATCAGCATGCTTTATTTTTAATTCAGTCAGTGAAAAAGGTAGAGTCTACTGTTTAATCACATGTGGAATAATGTAGTACCTGGAGAAAATTATTAAGTTTTCAAAAAGGTAAATACGTAGAAATTAAGGCCTCGGGTTTCCCCCATTGTAATCTTTTAAGACTCGGCATAAGGTGCCGTGAGTAAGTGTTGTATCCGGATTTAATAAATGTTTAATAAACTTAGATCTTTATATTCTACTGACCTTTCTATTGACCTTGGAACAGCAAATACGCTGATTTATGTTAAATCCACAGGTATTGTATTGAACGAACCTACAGTTGTTGCGGTTAAGGAAAGAGGTCTTTCCAGAGGTAGACCTTTGACACCTATCGCTGTCGGTAATGCCGCAAAGAGAATGTTAGGTAAGGCACCTGAGGATATAAAGGTTGTAAGACCTATGAAAGATGGTGTAATTGCTGACTGTAAGTACACAGAACGCATGCTTGAAGAGTTTATGCATGCCATTCCTACCAAATCGCTGAAATTCCTCAGATGGATTTCTAGCGGACCAAGAGTTTTAGTTTGTGTTCCATATGGTTCAACACCTGTAGAAAGAAATGCTATTAAGAATTCAATAAGAGTATGCGGGGCCAATGAGGTTCATGTGCTCACAGAACCTATGGCTGCAGCTGTCGGTGCCGGATTACCTGTAACTGAACCAAGCGGTTCGATGGTTATAGATATCGGGGGCGGTACCACGGAAGTTGCTATCATTGCTCTGAGCGGTATTGTATACGCTTCTTCAGTCAGAACCGGCGGTGATAAGTTTGACCAGGCTATTGTGCACTATATTCGTGATAAGCATCGTCTGGAAATCGGTGAGGTAACAGCTGAAAAAATCAAAATAGAAATCGGTTGTGCATATGAAGGTGAAGACGACGAACCAAGGGAAATGGAAATTCGCGGTCAGAGTATTATTGAACAGGCTCCTCGTTCTTTGGTCATAACTTCTACTGAGATTTTAGAAGCTCTTCAGGGGCCACTGAGCAGTATTATTGATGCTGTTGCCATGGCTTTGAATAACGCACCTCCAGAATTATCTGCTGATATTTCCAACAGAGGCATGACCATAACTGGCGGCGGTGCTCTTTTAAGAAATATTGACAAGGTTCTCCATATGCGTACCAAGGTACCTGTTACTATTGCAGATGATCCTTTAACCTGCGTAGCAAGAGGTGGCGGGGCTGCACTCGAAATGGCCGATAAAGGCATTGTGTTGTTTGAGTAATAAATTCCTTAACGGATGAGCGTTATGCAGAACAGATTAGGTATGTCAGCCAATATAAGATTTTCATTGGTTGGCATGCTTTCATTGGTGTTGATACTTTTAGACAGTCGTTTCAATCTTTTTAAAGATGTCCGCTATCATATAGAAAGTTATCTAACCCCTGTTTACTATATAGCTGACGCTCCCGTTTCCTTAGTAAGTTCAGCTAATGAAAGACTGAGATCTTATCAGGAAATCGCTGACGAAAATCGTCTTCTTAAGTATCAGCTCTCTGAAATAAGAGTAGAACTGCTCAGATATGACAGTGTTATTCATGACAATGAAGAGCTTAGACGTTTGAATAATTCTCCAATAAAGGAATCATTCAGACGAATGGGCGCTGAAGTTATGAGAGTTGACACCAATCCTTTTTCACTGACTGTAATGATTAATCGCGGTGCTAAAGACGGGGCATATGAAGGTCAGCCTGTGATTAATGAACAGGGTATAGTCGGTCAGATTATCAGCGTAGCAAATTCTACCAGTCGTGTACTGCTGATTTCAGATCAGAATCATTCAATACCTGTTGTGGTTATGCGTAATGGTATCAGAGCCATCGCAACGGGAACTGGAATAGTAAATGAACTCAATGTGGTTAACATGCCTAGAAACGTAGATATTCAGGTAGGAGATCTGCTTATCAGCTCCGGTCTCGGTGGGATTTTCCCATCCGGATATCCTGTGGCCAGAGTTACCAATTTCGACAGAAAGGAAGGTTTGCAGTTTGCGGAAATCAAGGCTCAACCACTTGCAACCTTGGATCGTTTGAAGTATATGTTACTGTTGTGGCTGCCTGATTCTGAGCAGGAAACCATTGAGGAAATCAAGGCAGTGTCAAGCAATACAGAAGAAACGATGCAGAATGTAAAGGAAAAAACTATACAGAAGTCAATACCTACACAGAATGACAAGTCTCTTGTTGTGGATAAGTCCTCAAAAAATTCAGGAAACACAAAAACTGATAATAAAGTGAAATCAACAGGAGGCAGCAATGACCATTAAGAGTACTGGCTCATTTTTGCTCATATGGATGTCAATTATCGTTGCTCTTGTCCTTTCAATAATGAAACTTCCTGCATCGTTAAGTGATTATCTGCCAAATTATGCGTGCCTCGTTGTTCTGGTTTGGGTTGTGGCCATTCCTTCAAGAGTGAATGTTTTTACAGGTTGGATTACTGGTTTATGTATGGATTTCCTGCTTGGTACAACGTTAGGAATTCATGCTTTGGCTTTTTCGTTCATGGTGTGGATGATTCGTACGCAATTTGATTCGATAAAATACTATTCTTTGCCGGAACTGTCTATTGTTGTGGGAACAGTTATTTTTATCGGTCAGTTTGTATTATTCTGGGGAGAACATCTGTTCGGTGTTGTTACCGTAGATTACAATATTTTCTGGTCAGCTCTTTCAAGTTCCATATGTTGGCCTATTATTTATGTTTTTTTAATGTCTCTATATCATCTAATCAGTCCTAAGAAAGAAGATGAATAATCGTGAAATAATTCTGGCTTCCGCATCACCGAGGAGAAGAGAGTTATTAGGGAACATGGGTTTTTCATTTAAAGTTGTTCCTGCAGATATTGATGAATCCAGGTTGTCACAGTCTGAAACTCCATGTGAATATGTCAGAAGACTCTCTCTGTCTAAAGCGGAAAAAATATTAAGTCTTCATCCTGATGCAGTTATTGTCGGGGTTGATACAACTGTTTCGATGAACAATGAAATTTTTGGAAAACCTGCGGATTTCGAAGAGTTTCATCTGTTTATGAGCAAGCTGAGTGGAAAAACTCATCAGGTTTTCACCGGACTTAGTGTAATAGACAGAGACAGGACTGTCAGTAGCTATGTGAAGTCCGATGTAACTTTTGTCGAAATGTCGGAAAAGGATATTTCTGATTATTGGGCAACTGGTGAACCTGTTGATAAGGCTGGTGGATACGCTATTCAGGGGATAGGTGGGAGTTATATAAAGTGCGTATCTGGTAGTGTCAGTTCCATCATTGGTCTGCCTCAGGCGGAATTGAGAATTATTCTGAACAGTTTTATGGAAGGTGGTATTCATGAATGAACTTTTGGTAAATGTTACTCCGTCTGAAACTCGAGTTGCACTTGTTGTTTCTGGGTTACTGTCAGAAATTTATATTGAACGTTCCTCTAATTCCAGCATGGTCGGCAATGTATATCGAGGAAAGGTCAGTCGTGTCCTTCCGGGAATGCAGGCAGCCTTTGTCGATATAGGTCATGAAAAAGCTGCTTTTCTGCATGCCTCAGATATTGTCCCTCATACAGAATGCGTAAATCCTCATGAAAAGGAACATTTCAAAGTATGTGATATTTCCGCTCTGGTGCGTCAGGGACAGGATATTCTTGTACAGGTGGTCAAGGATCCAATCAGTACAAAGGGGGCCAGACTTACAACTGATATTACTCTTCCTTCCAGATATCTTGTTTTTATGCCTGACAGTGCCCATGTGGGCGTGTCTCAGAAAATTGAAAGCGATGAAGAAAGAAACAGATTAAAATCGATAGTTTCAAAATTTGTTGATAAAGAAGTTGGCGGTTTTATTGTAAGAACAGCGGCGGAAGGGATCAGTGAAAAGGAAATAGAGCAGGATGCTTTGCTCCTAAAACGCATGTGGCTGAATATCAAAAAAAGTTATAAAGAAGCAAAAGCCGGAACAATTCTGCATGAGGATTTATCCATTGCTTTCAGACTTTTACGAGATTTTGTAGGCAATGACATTGATAAGATAAGAGTGGATTCCAGACTCGCCTTCAAAGAGCTTGTCAAGTATAGCAATGAATTTGTTCCTGAAATGGTGGGTAAGATAGAACATTATTCAGGTGACACACCTCTTTTTGATTTATATGACGTTGAAAATGAAATTCAGAGAGCTCTTGACAGGCGGGTTCAGCTAAAAAGTGGTGGTTCTCTTGTGATTGATCAGACTGAGGCAATGACAACAATAGATGTTAATACAGGGGCATTCGTTGGTCACAGGAATCTAGAGGATACCATTTTTAATACCAATGTGGAGGCTGCAGCTGCTATTGCCAGACAGCTGAGGTTACGAAATTTAGGTGGCATCATTATCATTGATTTTATTGATATGTCTGATGCAACCCACCGAGATCGAGTTATGCAGGCACTTCTCACTGAACTGGCTAAAGACAGAGCTAAGACCACTGTTTCTGATTTCTCTGAACTGGGTCTTGTAGAAATGACAAGAAAGCGAACCAGAGAGAGTCTGGGGCATCTTCTCTGTTGTGAATGTCCTGAATGCAGGGGCAGAGGGGCAGTGAAGAGTGTTTCGTCTGTATGCTATGAAATTCTCAGAGATATATTAAGGGTAAATCACGCGTATAAGGCAGAGAAGTTCATTGTATACGCGTCTACAGATGTTGCGGAAGCCTTACAGCTTGATGAACAGCACGCTCTTGCCGAACTTGAAGTCTTTATGGGGAAGACTGTGGAAGTTCGTGCTGAACATATGTACCGTCGTGAAAAGTATGATGTGGTGATGGCCTGATGAATGATTGCAGGGTTGTGGTTATTGAACTGCCGGCAGGAAAGCGAAGTGTTGCAGATACTCTGATTCAGGTAGATATGCAGCTTGAGTCGCTGCTTTCTTTTGATGGTGAGACTCTGGTTGTTCTTCCGGAAAATTTTGCATGCTGCAGTCGGGATAATCATGATTATGAGATTCTGTCCCGCAGTTGGAATTCAGCGATTGATTCTTTGGGTAAACTTGCGAGAAAGCATGACGTTTATTTGGTTGCAGGCACTTTGCCTGAATACGAAGAAGGCAGGTTTTATATAACATCCGCTGTTTTTGACAAAAGTGGCCGTCTGATCGCTAAATACAGAAAAATCAATCTTTTTAAAGCTTTGGTTGGCGGTGTTCTTTATGATGAAGGTAGCTTTTACACACCTGGAACTGAAACTGTAACTTTTACTGTCGGTCACGTTCGTGTCGGAATTGCCATTTGTTTTGATTTACGGTTTCCTGAAATTTTTGCGAAATTAAGACAGCAGGGGTCAGACATTATAATTGTTCCGGCGGCATTTACACGCAGAACAGGTTTAAAACATTGGCATGTACTGCTTAAAGCTAGAGCCATTGAGAACCAGTTATATGTTGTAGGAGCAGGATTAAATGGAACTTCTCAGGACGGATACGAATGTTATGGTCATTCATTAATTATTGATCCTGATGGAAATGTAGTGACTGAAGCGTTAGAAATTAATGATTTTCAGATAATTGAACACAAAATTGATTTAGAATTAAAGTTGAATATTAGAAAGTGTATGCCGTTGACAGCGAAGTTATAAGAGAGAAAGATATATGAATACAGCCAGTGATTTAGTTAAGATTACTACGAAGAAATTACTGTCAGAAAATGGCATGAGTGTAGATTATATCGAAGGAATGATAAACAAATTGTGTTCATCAGGTGTGGACTTCGGTGATATCTTTTTTATGTGTTCTGTTTCTGAAAGCTGGAGATTGAGTGAACAGAAAATCAAATCAGGTGCTTTCAGCATAGATCAGGGGTTTGGGGTCAGAGGTGTTTTAGGAGAAAAAACAGCTCTAGCTCATTCGGATGAAATAAATAATCACAGTCTTCATCAGGCGATCAGGGCTGCAAGAACTTTATCAAACAAGGGTGGCAGTTCAGATGTCAGACTTAATCTTAATCCTTCATATAAAATATACAATACAGGTAATTACGACCCTATTAACAGCATCGGAAGAGAACAGAAAGTTCAGATGCTTAATGAAATTGACAGATTTGCAAGATCTCTAGACAGCAGAGTTAGAGAAGTTAAGATCGGGTTGAATTCATCCAATGAAAGCAGTCTTCTGTTTACTACGGAAGGTGTTACAGCAGCCGAGATTACTCCTCAGGTTACGTTAAGCTGTGCTGTCATTGTTGAAGAAAACGGTGTTTCAGAAAGCGGACACAGTGCCTCAGGAAAAATCTACGATTTATCATTTTTCTACGAAGACGTTCCTGTTCTTCCTGATGATTATGTTCGCGGAGTTTCATCTGTTTCCTCGGTTGAGACTGAGCCAAGATACCTTGCTATTGCCAGAGATGCGGTAAGACAGGCACTTCTTAATCTGAGAGCAGTACCTATAAAAGCAGGAACTATGCCGGTAGTATTGGCATCCGGGTGGCCTGCTGTTCTCATTCATGAGGCTATAGGTCATGGTTTGGAAGCAGATGCGTGTCGTAAAGGTCAGTCTGTTTTCCATGACAAGATGGGAGAAGAAGTCGCTTCCAAGCTCTGCACCATTGTTGATGATGGCACTGTGGATAATGGTACAGGAACATTTAATGTTGATAGCGAAGGTGTTCCAAGCAAGAGGAATATTTTGATTGAGAATGGTGTTCTGAAAAGCTTTATGTATGATAAACTCAATGCCCGTTTAATGGGCAAAGAGTCAACAGGCAATGGTAGAAGAGCTGATTATTACTGTAAACCGATTCCTCGAATGACCAATACCTATCTTCTTTCCGGTAAAGATTCTCCTCAAGATATCATCAGGAGTCTTGATGATGGTATATATGCTGTGGATTTCAGTGGAGGTCAGGTTGATACCGTTGCAGGTAAATTTACATTTACAGCGACAGAGGCTTATCGTGTGAAAAATGGTGAAATCAAGTATCCTGTAAAGGATGCAACCTTAATCGGTAATGCCATAGGAGTTATGAAGAATATTTCCATGGTTGGTAATAACCTTGAATTTGATAAGGGAACCGGTTCCTGCGGAAAACAGGGACAGTCTATAAGAGTAGGTTTGGGACAGCCGACACTGCGAATTGACAGCGTAACAGTTGGCGGTTCAAGATAAACTGCCTCTGTATCTTATCCATAAAATAAAGACGCTGTTTATTTATAAACAGCGTCTTTTGCGCAATATTATAGATACAGTTTTTTATTTGACTGGATGTTCCTTGAAGTAAACTACCGCGTCTTCATATCCGCCGAGATTAATTACATTCTGATAACCTGCATTGTTAAGGGAATTCTTTGCTCTTTCAGCTCTTTTCCCTGATAGACAATAAACGTAGATGGTGTCGTCTTTTTTGATATCATTTTCTGTAACTCCCTTAACAATGTCACTGAAAACGATATTAATACTGTTTTCTGCATGACCTGATTCATATTCAGCAGGGGATCTTACATCTATGATAAAATCCTGTGCGAAGCAAGTTGCAGAACAACTGAATAAAGCTGCTGTACCAGCAAGTATAAAACTGAATAGTTTATTCATCTGATTGCTCCTGATTTATGTTTGTCTTAAGAAACTGGAATAGTTCTCTGTAGTAACGACGATCGCTATTTTCTTTTTCTGCCTCTTTCTGAGCTTTTGAGACCAATGCTCTCAATTTCTGACGATCAATAGACGGATTTTCTGACATGAGACTGTTGATTTTTTCCATCCCCGTGGCGATGAGCTCGTCTCTCAGTGTTTCCAGACGATGAAACTGAGCATTTTCAGAAACCTTTGCCCCTTTAATGGCCTTTAACATGTTTTCGAAAAGCTTAACATCGTCTTCAGAGGCTACTCTCATTAGTGATTCTACGTGCAGTATCTGTCTGCGCAGTTCTTCAGATCTTGGTTTAAGCTTTTTGGCAACCAGCATGGCTTCTCTGAGAGAATCGTTATCACCGAAAGGTATACGGTCGAATTCTGAATCTGCGAGGGCAAGAATTTCGATAGCAACATCTCTCAAATGACGTGCGTGACGCTTTTCAGAGCTTTTTGAAACCCATCCGTCATCATCAGGGATATCATTTTTATGAAAAAAATCTGTATACTTAGGCATAATCTAAAGATCCTTAAATAAATTTAGTGTATTCTAACATCATTGGTGATTATTTGGAATTATTGAAATGGATGACGATATTCAGCTTGAATTAAATAACTTGGAAGATCTTGTTCAATATACAGTGGAAAAAGCTGAGCAGCTTGGTGCTAATGCAGCCAGAGCAAGATTAAATAAGGCTACCGGTCTGTCTGTATCATCACGTAATACTGAAATGGAGAATATTTCTTTTACCAACGGAAGAAGTTTGGCCATAACGGTTTATAAAGATGATCGAAAAGGTACTGTATCTACAAGTGATCTGTCCAGGTCTGCCATTGATGAAAGCATTAGAGCAGCATTGAGTATCGCCAATCATACTGATCCGGATCCTGATGCACGTCTCCCTGCAAAAGAGTTTCTTGCTTTTGAAAAGATGGATTTTGATACCTTTCATCCTCTTGATATAGAGCCGAATGACATGTTTGAAAGGTGCAAAAATCTTGAACTTAAGGCTATGGCAGCGGACGAGAGGGTAATATCCGTCGTAAGCGCCAAGGAGAACAGTGGACTTTATATTTCTGCCATGGCCACGTCTCAGGGGCTGGTGGTCAGTAGTGCGGATACCTCGTACTCACGTAATCTCCTTTTAATGTGTGGGAAAGATGATGATCGTCAATATGGTGGTTCGTATACTTACGATTCATGTCACGAGAAGTTATGGAATGATGAGATTCTTGTAAAAGAATCCATAGATGAAGGAGTATCTCAGCTTTGTCCACAGAAGATTAAAACTGGTGATTATCCTGTAATTTTTGATGTTAACAAGTCTTCCATGCTGCTGAACGTGCTGTTCTCCGCGCTTGATGGACATACACAGTATTATAAAACCGGTTTTTTGACAGACAGTCTGAACAAAAAGGTTCTTCCTGAGTGGATTTCAATAAACGAGAATCCGCACATAGTTGGAAGAATGAGTTCCTGTTATATGGATGGTGATGGTGTAAAAACAAAACCAATGTCTATTATCAGAAATGGTTATGTGGATAATTATTTTTTAAATAATTATTTCGCCAACAAGTTGAACATGGAAAACAATGCCCACAACAGAGGAGTAAGTAATACTTTCGTGGTGGATGAAAGAGAGCCACTGTGCAGCAAGAACGAGCTTATTCGTCAGATGGACAGGGGAATTATTGTTTACGATACAATGGGAAACGGTATTAAACTTATAAACGGAGAACTTTCAATAGGTGCAAGCGGATTTTACGTGGAGAACGGAATAATTCAGTATCCTATAGCTGAGTTTACAATAGCAGGTAACTTTAAGGAAATGTTCAATAATATCGTAGCTATAGCCAATGACGGAGATTCGAGAAATGTTGCCGATCTGGGATCGGTGCTTATTGAAAATATTAAGGTAGCCGGTATATAAAAATTTATTGTTATTCGGTTAATTAGTGATAAAATTTGCCTAACATTTATCAGATAGTCAGGAATTATTATGAAACGTGAATTATCCCTTGAATTTTGTCGTGTTACCGAAGCTGCTGCTTTAGCTGGTTATCATTGGCTAGGACGTGGAGATAAGGTCTCTGCGGATGATGCAGCTGTTAAGGCAATGAGATACATGTTGAACGACCTTGACATTGATGGCGAGATTGTTATCGGTGAAGGTGAAATTGATGAAGCTCCAATGCTTTATATCGGAGAACATGTAGGTAACGGCTCTACTGAGGTTGATATCGCAGTTGACCCTATTGATGGTACCAGAATGACTGCCATGGGGCAGAATAATGCTGTTGCCGTTCTTGCGGCTGCAGACAAGGGCGGTTTCTTAAAAGCTCCTGACATGTACATGGAGAAGCTTATTGTAGGATCTGATGCCAAAGGGGTTATCGATCTGAACGTATCTCTGGAAGAGAATATTTATCGTATTGCGCGTGCTGTCGGCAAAAAGTACAGCGATTTGACATGTGTTACTCTTGCTAAGCCAAGACATGAAAAAGCCATTAAGGTTATGCATGACATGGGACTGAGAGTATATGCAATACCTGATGGTGATGTGGCTGCGTCCGTATTAACCTGTATGCCTGACAGTGATATAGATTTCCTTTACTGTATTGGCGGTGCGCCTGAAGGCGTGATAAGTGCTGCTGTAGCACGTTCTCTAGAAGGTGATATGCAGGGCAGACTTATTCCTCGTCACATTGCAAAGGGTGATACACCAGACAACAGAGCTCATGGCGAAAATGAAATTGCCAGATGCAAGGCTATGGGAATTGAGCCTATGACTGTTCTTAAACTTGAAGACATGGTGAAGACTGACAGTATTATCGTTTCAATTACAGGTATTACTAAGGGAGATCTGCTTGACGGAGTTACTCTTGATGGTAATATTGCAAAGACCGAAAGTATAATGATTAGGGGCAAGTCTAAGACTGTACGTCGTATTAAGGCTCTGCATACCTTACCGAAGAAGTCTCAGACAATTTACGATTTAGTGTTTGGCAACGGCACAAACAAGTAAATCTCTTAAACAAAAAATCCCCTGACATATTAGGCAAAGCTTTAAGTCAGGGGATTCTTTTATATATTTTCTGGCAATTAGTTTCGGAATATAAAGATTTTGTCGTTATCTTTAGATTTTATGTATCCCTGAGTTTCTAAAAAGTATGCCAGTCCATCCTGTTCTGAGGCAGGAAAAATCCCTGTGTCAATAATGACTGATTCATTATTTTTGAGGACAAATCTGTTGGTCTCTTCAAGCAGATATTTACCGACCCCTCTTCTTCTGGTGATGTCGCGAACTTTAATATATACGATATGGTTATTATCGGTAACGGAGATACCAACAACTCCATCATTAAATACAGCAAGATGAACGTGACCAAGCTGTTGGATATCATTAAAATTCATTGGATCTATAAGTTTATTGAGGCTTTTGGTCCATAGAGGCTCAGGTTCATAATCGTGAAATACTGTCAGTCGCATATAATATAACCTACCTGTGTAAAAACTTGCGAGGGTTCAATGGAACTCCGCCTTTTCTAATTTCAAAGTATAAACTATTAGTCTGCAGACCTCCACTGTTACCAGAGGTCGCTATTGAATCTCCGCGGTGAACGCGGCGTCCGCTTTTAACCAGGTTATTCTGATTATTGGCATAGATTGTCAGATAATCGGCCCCATGGTCTATTACTATAATGTTTCCCCAACCATTAAGCCACCCTGAATAAAGGACATCACCATCAGCTACTGCAGTTATATTATTTCCTGCATTGCATGCAATCAGAATACCGGTCCATTTTGTATTGGTGAATCTGATATCTCCAAAGTTTTTGATTATACTTCCTTTAACCGGCCAGGACAGTTTTGGTCCCAATCCTGTCAGATTGTTTTTTCTTGCAAAATTTTCTTTTTCTTCTTTTGCTGCTTTTTCAGTATCTTTCCCTTCTTTTTTTGCTCGAGCCTTAGCCTGTTCAATAGCTTTCTGTTCTGCTTTTTTTCGTTGCTTTTCAAGTTCCTGTTTCTTTTGTTCAATGGCGTTTTCCAAAGCTTTCAGGGCTTCTTCCTGCTTTTTTAACTGAAGTTTTTCATTGTCGATGTTGGACTGAAGGGCTTCTTCCATGTGTTTGCGTTCGCTTCTTTCTTTGTTAAGCGAACCGAGATTGTCGTCATATTCAGTTTTAAGATTTGATAATTCGATTTTTTTATTTTCCAGATACCTTTTGCTGTTTTCCATCTCCAGCTGATTTTGAGCAATATTACTGATAACTTCTTTTCTCTGTTCCGCAAGAATCTGATAATAGGTCATGTATCTGTCGTTGTCTTTAGCAGTTTCATTGCCCAGGAGCAGTTTAATACCAGGGTTTTCACCGAACATGTACAGGTGTCTGACCATGCTCCTCAATTGGTTTTTATTAGTGTCAGTGAGCCTTTCTAAATCACTAATCTGGTTTTCCAGTTCATCGATCTGACTTGAGACTAACTTGATTTTATTTTCAGTAATAGACAGCTTGATATCCAGCTGTTTTATGGATTTATCGTAGTTCTGTCGCTCTTTTTTCAGATACATCAGATCATTTTCATGGTTTTTTATAATTTCAGTGCGACGTTCAATATCTTTTTTCAGAGTGGCAATTGATTTTTCTTCTTTGCCTTGAGAGGACGATGCAGCTTCAGAGGGCTGCATCAGTAAAAAAAGGACAGAAAAAAGCGGTACTAACAGAATCATTCTGCTTCTTGTGAAGAGAGATGTTGAGTACCGCTTATCTGTTGTCATATAAGGTGATTATTTAACCTTGAATAATACCTTGCCGGTCATTTCAGACGGAGTTTTCATGCCGATTAAGTTCAGAATTGTTGGTGCCAAATCTGATAACTTACCGCCGGATACAGCTTCAGCTGAACGACCAACATAGATTAACGGAACAGGAAGGTTGGTGTGAGCAGTATATGCAACACCAGTTTCAAGATCCTTCATTCTTTCAGCGTTACCATGGTCTGCGGTAATGAGGCATTCGCCACCAACTTTCTTTAAAGAATCAACTACTCGACCGATGCAGGTATCAACAGCTTCACATGCCTTTACAGCAGCTTCGTATACACCGGTGTGACCAACCATGTCTCCGTTAGGGTAGTTACAGATGATTACATCATACTTGCAACTTTCAATAGCGGCACAAAGCTTATCAGTGAGTTCGGTAGAGCTCATTTCTGGCTGTAAATCATAGGTTGCAACCTTTGGACTCTGGATAAGTTCTCTGTCTTCACCTTCAAATACGGTTTCAACACCACCGTTGAAGAAGAAGGTTACGTGAGCATACTTTTCAGTTTCAGAGATTCTGAGCTGAGTCTTGCCATGCTTAGAAAGCCATTCACCTAAGGTGTTTACTAAATCTGATGGAGGGAATGCACAAGATGCCTTGATGTCAGTTGCGTATTCGGTGAGCATTACAAAGTTGATTGCAGGGCGAACTTTTCTTTCAAAACCGTTAAAATCATCATTTGCGAAAGCTCTTGAGATCTGACGGGCACGGTCTGCTCTGTAGTTCATGAAAATCAGAGTATCTCCGTCTTCCATTTTAACTGGTTCACCAATAACAGAAGCTTTAACGAATTCATCGTTTTCATCGCGAGCATATGCGGCATTTAATGCGTCAGTTGCAGAAGCGAATGGTGCAAACTGAGATTCACCTAAAGTTATAAGGTTGTATGCCTGTTCAACGCGATCCCATCTGTTGTCGCGATCCATTGCATAGTAGCGACCTACCATGCTGGCAAATCTGCCGGTACCTAATTCCTGGAACTTCTTTTCGAAAAGATCAATTGAACTCTGAGCACTGCGAGGAGGAACGTCTCTACCGTCGGTAAAGGCATGGAAATAAGCCTTTTTAACGCCTTTCTTTGCGAGAAGATCAAAAAGTGCAAGAATGTGCTTTTCGTGGCTGTGAACACCGCCAGGTGACATAAGACCCATTACATGTACTGCCTTACCAGCTGCTACAGAAGAATCGATAGCCTTATTGAAAACTTCATTAGTGAAGAAGTCACCATCTTTGATGGACTTGGTAATGCGGGTTAAGTCCTGATAAACGATGCGACCGGCACCAATATTGGTGTGGCCAACTTCAGAGTTACCCATCTGACCGTCTGGTAAACCGACATCTTCACCAGAAGCGGAAATCAGAGTGTTAGCATAATCCTGAGTGAGTTTATCAAGAACTGGGGTTTTTGCATTTGCAACAGCATTAAATTCTTTAACAGTGTTGTATCCCCAACCATCCATAATGATGAGTGCAAAAGGTTTCTTTGCCATTTTATTTCCTAATATGATTACGTTGATTCAGTGAAAAAAATCTTGTCAAAAATTAAGTTTTAATACTCTGGTGCATATTTTACACTAATTTTGTCGTCATGATCTTTATGTATGCAGAAAATCTTTTTATGATACAGCCTAAAAATTGGTTATATTGCGTTCAATTTACCCAAAAAATCAGATCCCTGTTTTATTATTCATTATCGTTTTTTTGAAAAAAATGATTATTAGTGACGATTATTTTAAAATTTTTTCGCATGTGATAATATACCCCTCGGATCATTATGCTCAGTCAGTTTCGAGAAAGAACCGGCTGGGAACGGATAGGTTAAAACAGATACCAGGGCGTGTTTATTATATGGAATCTTTGGATTTATGGAATGAGCTAGTGTCTTTTGTCAGCAGACATCAGATTATTAGTTTGTTGTGGGTGATAACTTTAGGTTATGTTATTTACTATCAGACAATTATTTGGAAAGACGGCTTAAAACTGCTGAATTCCAGAGATGCTGTTGATATGTACAATCATGATCTTGCTGCTTTGGTTGATGTTCGCACAACAGAAGAGTTTATGAAAGGGCATTTGGCTGGAGCCGTGTCTGTTTCTTCTGAGGACTTGCTTGGTCAGAAGTTTTCACAGGTTGAAAGATTTAAAGATAAAACCATTGTTGTCATAGGCAAGGGTTATGATGACGTGACTGCCTATAAGTGTGCAAAGAACCTGAAAAAGAAAGGTTACAAGAGTGTGATACTTAATGGCGGAATGCAGGAATGGACGATTAATAATTATCCTGTGGTTAAGGGGTAATTTCAAATTCCGAATAGTTTGATGTAATTATATTAAGGAACATAAAATGGCTGATGAACAGTTAAATCCTATATTCGAAATTCTTCGAATTTACAATAAGGATATTTCTTTAGAAACTCCTAATTCACCTCATGTTTTCCGCAGTGAATGGAAGCCAGAAAGCAAGATCGATTTAGATATCAAGAATGATAACGTTGATCCTGAACATCATGTTTATGAAGTTAATTTAAGATTAACAGTGACCACAAAGAATGCTGAAGATAAGGTTGCATTCCTCTGTGAAGTTAATCAGGCTGCATTAGTTCATGCAGAAAACTTCGGTGAAGAACAGCTGGCTCATGTGCTCAATGCCACTGTTCCTAGCATTCTCTTCCCATATGCTAGAGAAAACATTAGTTCTTTAGTAAACAAGGCAAGCTTCCCTCCATTCATTTTACAGCCACTTAACTTTGATGCAATCTATATGCAGAGACAGCAGGCTCAGGCTGCAAAGGAACAGAAAGAAGAACAAGCTGAAGACAAGTAATATTTGTTTTTCTATGAACACAGGGCCTTGACTGGCTCTGTGTTTTTTTTATAAAAAATTCGTTTGGAGTTCGCAAATGAGTTATTCTATTTCTGTAATAGGTTCTGGTTCTTATGGCACGGCATTGGCTATTTCCCTGGCTCGAAATGGTAACAAGGTTCTTTTATGGGGACGAAACCAGAGTAAAATTAACAGAATGCAGCAGACTAGATCCAATGAGGACTTTTTACCCGGCATACTGTTTCCGGAATCTCTTGAACTTACAAGTGATCTTGAATTTGCTGTAAAAAACACAAATATATTACTTGTAGTAATTCCTAGCAGTAATTTTAGAAATGTGCTGCAACAGATAAAACCATTTCTTTCACCTGATCACAGGTTAGCTTGGGCAACCAAAGGGATAGAGGCAAAAACGGGAAAACTTCTCAGTGATGTGGTAAAAGAGGAATTCGGAAATAGTATTCCATTTGCCGTTATCAGCGGACCTACATTTGCAAAAGAGTTGGCTGCGGGAATGCCGACAGCTATTTCTGTTTCAGGTTCATGCGATGATTTTACGGATGAATTTTCAAGATTGATTCATTCAAGCAAAAATTTCAGAGTTTATAAAAATCCTGACTATATCGGTATTCAGATTGGTGGTTGCGTTAAAAATGTTATCGCCATTGGGGCTGGTCTTTCTGACGGCCTTGGTTTCGGTGCAAATGCCAGAACGGCACTGATTACGAGAGGTTTGGTAGAAATACAGAGACTTGGCAGGGCTATGGGGGCTTTGCCGAATACGTTCATGGGAATGGCCGGTTTGGGAGATCTCGTTCTGACATGTACAGACAACCAGTCGAGAAACAGACGTTTTGGTATTGCTTTAGGACAGGGAAAAACTGTTGATGAGGCAATTAAGGAAATCGGTCAGGTAGTTGAAGGTTATGACAATACTGAAGAGGTTTATCAGCTCGCCCAAAGATATAATGTAGAAATGCCTATATGCGAAGAAATATACAAAGTTTTGTATGAAGGTAAATCCGCGAAAGATGCTACCGCAACTCTGCTGTCACGAACTCAGAAGTCAGAATAGACTTTTATAATAATCTGATTGTCTGTTGGCGAATATCTAAAGATAAAGAACCATTTTATAAGGACTCTATAAGTTAGACATACCTACCGGAGTCGCGAAAATGGTCCTTTTTCATAACTACATAATCATACTTATGTATTATTTTGCGTATGTTTCGTCAGTGACTTCGTGGTCTGTCACATCGATAACTTCTTTAATCATGCCGGGGAATGCCTGTTTCAGGTTGGCTTCAATTCCCTCTGACAGTGTGATATTCACCATACTGCACCCTTTACATCCTCCTTCAAAACTGACTTTGACTACTCCGTCTTCGGAGGCACTGATCAGCTTTGCGACTCCACCGTGTGCGGCAAGACTCGGATTGACAGTGGTTCTGAAGAACAGTTCTAACCTGTCATAGAGTGAGGCATTTTCGTCAAGCATTGATTTCTTTAGGTTAGGGGCTTTGAATGTAAGAGTACTTTTATTCTCACTGTTTGTTTTAAAGTCTATGACGGCACCTTCAAGGTAAGGCTGACTTGATACGTCAATAACCACATCAAAACCGTTGTAATTAAAAATGTCATCAGATCCTGTCACGGAGTTCTTGGGACAGTATAGAATTCCGCACTCTACTCCAGGAGTTCCCGGATTGGAAACGAATACTCTGATTTTTGTTTCTGGGGCCTGAGTTTTAAGGAGCTGAACAAAATATTCTTCAGCTTTTGGGGTAATTTTAATCATGTGGATCACCTGTCCGTATTATGGAAAATATTGTCTAGCAATACCGTAAGTAAATACATGCAAGATACCCAATCACATTATTTATGTCAAGATCGGGGACCAGACCGTATCAAATGTTAAATTTTAATGACTTGGTACTGAAAAAATAAATCCAGTGGAAAGATATAGATGTTGATAGAGAATGATTTTGTAATGTTTTCACTGATAAATCAATAGCGGAAAAAATAATCATTTCGCAAAGCATAAATTTTTACAATTTTTTGATTTATTTTTATAGACTAATTTGTTTAAATCTCTTAAAATCAGACATGTTTATTTAAATCTTCTTAAATAATTGGAGTAACCATAAAAATGGCAAAGTTTGATAAGTCAGTATTAGAAAAGTACGGCATTACCGGTACTACTGAAGTTCTTTACAATCCTTCATATGAAGTTTTATTCAACGAAGAAACTAAGGAATCTTTAGAAGGTTTTGATAAGGGTCAGGAAACCGAGCTCGGTGCTGTTAACGTAATGACCGGTGTATATACCGGCCGTTCACCAAAGGATAAGTTCATCGTTGATGACGAAAACTCTCACGATACCGTATGGTGGACTTCTGACGAATACAAGAACGACAACCACAGAGCATCTAAGGAAGCTTGGGTTGCTGTTAAGGATTTAGCAAAGAAGGAACTTTCTAACAAGAAGTTATACGTTGTTGATGGTTTCTGTGGTGCTAACAAAGACACTCGTATGAAGGTTCGCTTCATCGTTGAAGTAGCTTGGCAGGCTCATTTCGTAACCAACATGTTCCTCCGTCCTCAGTCAGAAGCTGATTTCGAACAGGAACCAGATTTTATCGTTTACAACGCATCAAAGGCAAAGGTTACCAACTACAAGGAATTAGGTCTTAATTCTGAAACTGCAGTAGTATTCAACGTAACCACCAAGGAACAGGTTATTTTAAATACCTGGTACGGCGGCGAAATGAAGAAGGGTATGTTCTCTATGATGAACTACTACCTCCCATTAAAGGGTATCGCTTCAATGCACTGCTCTGCTAACACCGATATGAACGGTGAAAACACCGCTATTTTCTTCGGTCTGTCAGGTACTGGTAAGACCACCCTTTCTACCGATCCAAAGCGTAAGCTCATCGGTGATGACGAACATGGTTGGGATGACAATGGTGTATTCAACTTCGAAGGTGGTTGCTACGCAAAGGTTATCAACTTAGATGCTGAATCTGAACCAGATATCTACAATGCAATTCGTCGTGACGCTCTTCTCGAAAACGTAACTGTAGATGCTAACGGTAAGATCGACTTCACTGATAAGTCTGTAACTGAAAACACCCGTGTTTCTTACCCAATTTATCACATCAAGAACATTCAGCGCCCAATTTCTGCTGGTCCAGCTGCTAAGCAGGTTATCTTCTTATCTGCTGATGCTTTCGGTGTTCTTCCTCCAGTATCTATCCTTGATAAGGATCAGACTCAGTACTACTTCTTATCAGGCTTTACTGCTAAGTTAGCAGGTACCGAACGTGGTATTACTGAACCTACCCCAACCTTCTCTGCATGTTTTGGTCAGGCATTCCTTGAATTACACCCAACCAAGTATGCTGAAGAACTTGTTAAGCACATGGAAAAGAGCGGTGCTAAGGCATACCTCGTTAACACTGGTTGGAATGGTACCGGTAAGCGTATTTCTATTCGTGATACTCGTGGTATCATCGATGCTATCCTTGATCACTCAATCGATCAGGCTGAAACCAAGACCATTCCATTATTCAACTTCGTAGTTCCTACCAAGTTAAACGGTGTTGACACCAACATCCTTGACCCACGTAACACCTACGCAAGCGCTTCTGAATGGGAAGTTAAGGCTAAGGATCTTGCTCAGCGTTTCATCAACAACTTCAAGAAGTATGAAACCAACGAAGCTGGTAAGGCTCTTGTTAAGGCTGGTCCACAGCTTTAATATGCTGTCTGAATACAGTTATTAACTGTTAATTATGAAAACCATGCTGACTTCAGCATGGTTTTTTCTTTGGAGGGTATTATGGCTTTTAAGTTTGTTACACCAGAGGGACATCAGCTAATTAAAAAAGAGTTTGATGAAATTTGGGAAAATATTCGTCCTAAAGTTGTGGAAAAACTGGCATGGGCTGCATCACTTGGAGATCGTAGTGAAAATGCTGATTATCAGTATAATAAACAGTTATTGCGTCAGATTGACAGACGGGTAAAGTTTTTGACTGATACCTTAAAGAATACTGAGATATTGGATCGCAGTGCTGATGGTATTAGAGATAATAAGGTCTATTTTGGTGCATATGTTGAAATTGAAAATGATGATGGTGAAATTTTGCATGTGCATATTGTCAATACAGCTGAAGTATATGGCAGAAAAGGGTTTATTTCGTACGAAAGTCCAATCGCCAGAGGTATATTGAATAAAACCATCGATGACGATGCTGATGTTATTACTCCTAAGGGAAAGGTAACATGGTATATCAATAAAATTTCGTATACTCCGGAAGAATGGTTTGGACCTATTGATAAACCTCAGTTTAATTTCTCAGGAGATCATGAATATGCTCCGGTTGAAATTTTAAGTGATGAAGAACTTAAGAAAATTAAGGATGAATATCTTAAGACGCTAGTTAAATAGTTTGTATATTCTCTAAAGGATCATTTATTAAAAGACGCTATTTTCTGGTTCTAATAGCGTCTTTTCTGTCAGTTGTAGTATTTGTCCAGAAACAGCTGTAGCTGTTCATTGAAATCAGATGTCTGGGTAATGAAGGGGGCATGGGAGCTCTGTTCGAATACTATGGTATGACTGTTTTCCTTGGTGCTCCAGATACTTTTAGTTGATGCAGGGCATAACCTATCCTTCAGACCGTACATATGAAGAGACGGACAGCTTATTCGTGATATGTTATTACGCAAATCCTCGTCCATCAGAGTTTTCAGTCCTGCCTGTAATTCATAGTACGAAGGTGCTGGAACTTCTGATATAAGCTGTTTGATAATTCTGATATCTTCTCTCATTCTTTCTGAACCCATTGCCTGCAGACTTAGAAATTTATCTATAACCGCCTGACAGTTGTTTTGAGAAATAAGTGATGAGAATTTTTTTAGTAATTTTGCATCTGTTCCGGGCCATCCGGTTTCAGGTTCTGAAGTGAATCTTGGTGAGCATGAAACTGTTACAAGAGCCTTGATGTGTTTTGAATTTGTTATACAGAACTTCTGAGCAAGTATCCCTCCGAGAGACCAGCCAAGAAGTGCACAGTTTTCAGGAATTGTTTCTTCTAATGAGTTTACAATACCATCACATCTGTTTGCAGGAATACAGTTATTAATTCCATAACCTGGCATATCAATAAGAACAATTCTGTATTTTGATTTCAGAGATTCGACAATAGGGTAGAACACTTTACTGCAAATACCCCAGCCATGGATCATGGCTATGGTTTTATGATTATCTGAACCAATCACTTCTGTCTGTAGTTTCATGATGGTACCCTCCGATTTAAGTCATACTTATATTGTATGTTATTTATCTAATAAATTGGGCAATATTTGTGGAGTTTGTCGGACGACATCATGTAAATTAAATACTACATGTCCGTTTTGTCGGCTGTTTTAAAGAGTGCAGAAACTCTATCAGAACTTTATGATACTTCGTGATTATTAAAATAATTTGAGTGTTGGCAAAGATGTTGCATAAATGATCTCATGAGTTACTTAGTAATTTGGAGATCTGTATGAAGAATATTTTAAGAACAGGAATTCTTTCCTCATCAATACTGGGTTCGACAGTTGCTTTTGCAGAAGAAGCTGCACCGGAAGTGTCGAGTTCTGATAATGGATTTATAATGATATGTACCGCTCTGGTAATATTGATGTCTTTGCCGGGCATCGGTTTGTTTTACGGCGGTCTGGTAAGAGCCAAGAACATGTTGTCCATACTGGTACAGTCCGTTGTGATTTTTGCTGTAATTTTTGTACTGTGGACAATTTATGGTTATACGTTTGCTTTCGGAACAAACTCAAGTGGATTTTTAAACTATTTCATGGGCAATCTGGACAAGTTTCTCATGCTTGGCGTTACTCCTGATACAGCAACAGGTTCCTTATCAGATTTTACTTTCTTTTCATTCCAAGGTGCCTTCGCGGCAATCAGTTCGTGTCTGATAATAGGTGCTTTAGCAGAAAGAATCAAGTTCAGTGCACTACTGTTTGTAATAGCGTTCTGGTTTACTTTCTCATACATCCCTTTATGCCACATGGTGTGGGGCGGTGGATATATTGATTCAGCCTGGCATGCATATGACTTTGCTGGCGGTACCGTGGTTCATATCAATGCCTCTATCTGTGCTCTCGTCGGTGCGTTTTTCCTGGGCAAGCGTATAGGTTTCGGTCGTGAAAACATGACTCCACACAGCCTTGTTATGACCATGATTGGTGCTTCATTACTGTGGGTAGGCTGGTTTGGATTCAATGCAGGTTCAGAATTAACTGCCGACGGTACTTCTGCTCTGGCTTTTGCAAATACCTGTGTAGCCCCGGCCGCTGCAACACTTTCATGGCTTGCTGCTGAATGGGTTCTTTTAGGAAAGCCTTCACTGCTTGGTGCATGTTCTGGTGCGATAGCCGGTCTGGTTGCAATTACTCCAGCATGTGCTTTCGTTGGTGTGGGTGGTGCACTGATAATTGGGGCTGTTGCAGGTGTTATCTGCCTGTGGTCAGTTCACGTTCTTAAGAGAATGTTAAGAGTGGATGATGCTCTTGATGTATTCGGTGTTCATGGTATCGGTGGTATAACCGGAGCCCTTCTGTCAGGTGTTTTCTGTGCCCCTGCTCTTGGTGGCGTGGGTTATCATGAAGGATGGGAAACAATGCTCGGTCAATTCACAGGTCAATTCGCTTCTGTTGTTATATCAATTGTATGGTGCGGTGTAGCTTCTATCGCTGCCTTCTATATTGCCGGTAAGCTGTTTGGCGGATTAAGAGTTCCAATGGATGAGGAACGTGAAGGCTTAGATTTAACAAGCCATGGTGAAAGAGCTTACAATCTGATGTAAGTATCAACCTTGAAAGAAAAGGGAGAAAGTTTTCTCCCTTTTTTTTGTCTGCAATTGAATCGATGCAGGAAAAATGTAATTACAGATTATCGTGCTGTAATCATGCATTATGCAATGGAATGAGGCATGTTTAATTACCATGCACTGTTTTGCAATTTAGTGATGCTGATGTTTTTTGGCTTCTTTTATTATTTCAATAACATCGTCGTGTTCGAATGTGTAGGTTTTACGGCAGTAATGACATTCTGTTGTTATATGTCCATCCTGCTGAAGAATTGATGCCAATTCATCCGGGTTGAGGTGGGAAAGCATTTCTTTATAATGTTCCCGTGAACAGTTGCACTTGAATGATACAGATTTTTCTCTATCAGGGTAAAGTGTTACAGATTCCTGATTGTATAGTCTGTAAAGTATTTCTCTGTTGTTAAGAGAAAGAATTTCTGCCATGGTTGTTGTGTCTGTAAGAACAGAAACATGTTCAAAATCTTCCTTTTGTTTTGTCGGATTCTTTGTTGGAAGTGCCTGAATAATGATTCCTGCTGCTCTGCCTGAGTTGTTGGCATCACTGTATATCCATATTTTTGTTGGAACCTGCACAGATTGAGTAAAATAGTCTTCAAGACATTCAGCCAGCGAATTCTTGGAAATATCAATAATTCCTTTGTATGGATTGCCGACTTTCGGCATGATATCAATCGTCATGATTGAATCCCGAGTCAGCAGCTGGTTAAACGGAGTATTTTCATCAATCTTGCTGTCAAAAGAAGCCAGACCTCTGGTTTCGTTTCTTTCATTACTGTTTAATACGGCATATTTGAAATATTTTCCTCCGCCTCTTACCTGAAGCATGATTTCACCTTCAAATTTAAGTTTTGAGGCCATGAGGCATACCGCAACCTGCATTTCTGCAAGCAGATTCTGTATGCACTTTGGATAGGAATGTCCTTCAAGAAGTCCTTTTATGGCGTTGTTTGTCTGAACAATATCTCCGTGCAGGTCATAGTCATTGAATTCAAATGAAAGAATTTTATCAAAACTGCTAAGAGCACTCTTTTGATTCAGCTCAGTAATTGTTTTGCTGAATTCTTCGTTTTTATCTTGTAATGTTGTCATGTCTGTCTCCTAGGCAATACGGGGTAATGTTTTATAAATCTGACTGATGCTTGAAATTTAACAGCTCTCTTCTCTGTTTTTTATCCGGCTTGTTTTCAGGATGAGGGGCAAACAGAACCTGCATACGGTGTTCTTCTGCCTGCTTTTCGCGACGGGAGATGCTTTCAGGTGTTTCCTCATACAGAGTTCTGGCTATAGCTGCTTTCTGTCTCTGATCACTCAGACCGAGGACAGTAATCTCGATTTTATTGAATCCCTGCCATAGCTCAATTTTGGCTCCGACTTCCACAATTCGCCCTGGTTTGGTGCGGTAGTTATTGTAGTGAACTTTTCCACCCTCTATCATGTCTTTAGCTATAGACCTTGTTTTGTAGAACCTGGCAGCCCAAAGCCATTTATCTAGGCGAATGCCTTTGTCTGTATCAGAGTTTTCAGTGTTAGCCATAATTCTCTTTTAGTGATTTATATAAAAAAACATCAAAAAAAATTGTTAAACATTTTACAAATTTAAAGCAATTTCGTACGATTATAGGATGTATGAATTTAATGTGGGGTGGAGTTTGTTATGATTTCTATAGAAACGCTAAAAAAACGTTTTTTTGAGAAAAAACAAAGCAAAGACTCATCAGCTGAAAATGCTCATACCAACGTGAATTCCTCAACTAAAAGCCCACAGCATCTTGACAGATATTATACAAAAATTTCTGCGTATTTGTTTTATCTTTTGACATTTGTAGTCTGCTATGAGGCAGCTGTCTTTTTTTGGCATAAAATTCCATATAAAAGTCCTGCATTAGCAGGTCTTACGCCTCAGGAGTTAAAGAAAATTCAATCTCCAGGAAACAGTGTAAAGTTGAGCAATTACAGTCTTTTTGGTGTAGAACCGGCAAATCAGCCTGTTCAGCAGAACAAGTCTCCAGCTGCCACGCGTTCAAAACTTGACGTAAAAATTACAGGTATTTCATACAGTTCAGACCCTAAGAGAGGGGCTGTGGTGTTTGTGATGAAGGGGATTGAAAATGTATATTCGGTAGGTGAAAAAATCGAAGGTACAAATGCCGTTATCTCTCAGATAAAACCACAGGAAATAGTTATCAATAATGCCGGTGTGGAAGAGGTTATCAAGTTACCTGAAGATATCTTCGTATCTGCGCCTTCCGAATCATCTCAGGCAAAGGATTCAAAAAAGAATCAGACATCAAAAATTGATAAAGGTGAGTTACAGACGGTTCGTACGGAATTACTCAGTAATCCTGGAAATCTATTCAATTACATAAATATTTCTCCAGCCCAGAAAGATGGAAAGATTATAGGGTATGAACTTAATCCTGGCAGTGAAGGGAAGTTGTTTATAGACGCAGGTTTAAAAGCAGGGGACATTGCTGTGGAAATTAATGGTAAGGACCTTACTGACAGTGCTCAGGCCATGGCTGTGATGGGGGAGTTGCAGAACATGACCCAGATAAATATAGTTGTAGATCGTAACGGCTCAAAAGAAACAATCGTTTTAGACATTCAGTAAACGGTGAATAATAATGAAAATCAACAGTCTCAAAAAATCTTGTTGTGCAGTGGCTCTTTCTCTGGCATTGTTTGGATATGGTTCAGTTCTCAATGCCGCGGAATTTTCAGCAAGTTTTAAGGGTACTGATATTAATGAATTTATCAGTACGGTAGGAAAAAATCTCAATAAAAATTTTATAGTTGATCCTGCCGTGCGTGGAAAAATCAATGTACGCAGTTACGATTTGCTGAACGAGGAAGAGTATTATCAGTTCTTTTTAAGCGTGCTTGAGGTTTACGGTTATGCCGTAGTTGAAACAGATCACAACGTGTACAAAGTCGTCAGATCCGCCGTGGCTAAAACAGCCGGTGTTCCAGTGAGCGAGTCAGGAGGAATCGGTGATGAGATGATCACTAGAGTTGTTCCTGTAAGAAATGTGAGTGTAAGGGAACTGGCCCCGCTGTTAAGAGGACTTATCGATAATCAGGGGGCCGGTAACGTCGTTCATTATGAACCGTCTAATGTTCTGCTTATTACCGGCAGGGCTCAGGTGGTAAACAGGCTTGCCGACATTGTTAACAGAGTTGATAAGGCCGGTAATCAGGAGGTAGAGATTGTTAAGCTTGAACATGCCTCAGCCAATGAAGTTGTACGTGTTGTAAACTCCATTATCAAAGAAGACGCATCAAAATCAGCAACGTCAGCACTTCTTACGCCGAAGATGGTTGCTGATGAAAGAACAAATTCTGTAGTGGTTTCCGGTGAACCGAGAGCTCGTGAAAGGGTTATTAAAATCATTAATAAGCTTGACATGGATCAGGCATCATCAGGAAATACCAGGGTATTCTATTTAAGATATGCCAAGGCCGCTGAGGTTATTGAAACACTTAATGGCGTGAGCAAGTCAATAACCGGAAACGACGGGGCATCAAACGGAACATCCTCAGGTGCCAAGATAAATATTTACAGCAACGAAGCTACAAATTCGATTATAGTTAATGCTGAACCCAATTATATAAAAGAAATTGAAAACATCATTAGAAAGCTCGATATTAAAAGGGCTCAGGTCCTGGTTGAAGCGATAATTGTGGAAATCAGCGACAGCACAAGTGCTTCACTTGGTATTCAGTGGGGTAACACCTCCGGAGGAATGGTTCAGTTCACGGGAAGTCAGGTTCCGGTGTCCAATCTTGTTACAACTTCCGGAATTTCTTCATTGGCAAAGCTTAATGGCGGCGGTATCGGTTTTTACAGCGGAAACTGGTTTGGTCTGCTGTCCATGGTACAGGCCGATTCACGTAATGATGTTCTGTCCACGCCTAGTATCATAACCATGGATAATGAAGAAGCTGAATTTAATGTCGGTCAGGAAGTTCCTGTTAAAACAGGTACACAGACAAGTACTTCCGATACATCCGTAAGATATGACACTATTGAAAGAAAGACAGTTGGTACAAAACTCAAATTTACTCCGCAAATCAATGAAGGAGACAGTGTAATGCTGACTCTTGAACAGGAAGTTTCAAGTGTTAACAGCAGCAGTGCCAAAGATGAAAATGGGGCAACTTTTGATGTAAGAACCATTAAGAATTCAGTACTTGTAAAGAGCGGTGATACTGTTGTTCTTGGCGGATTGATGAATAATCAGACCGTTGAGAGTGTAACCAAGGTTCCGTTTTTGGGAGATATTCCTATTTTGGGAGAATTGTTTAAGTATACCTCCAGTTCGTATGAAAAGAGAAATCTGATGGTATTTCTTCGTCCTATTATTTTGCGTGAAGATGGTGATTACGCTGAACTTTCTGCGGCAAAGTATTCCATGTTCAGAAATGAACAGCTTCAGCGCAACAAACGGGGGCTGAGACTTTTGCCTATAACTTTATCAACACCTGTCATGCCTGAGCTTAATTCGACAATAGTCATAGCTCCTGATGTTATTCAGGTGGTAAACAGTAATGAACCTAAGTAATCAGCAAGATGGACGGAGCTGTGATAAATGTCTGATCTGAATGATATTGATACTGTAGATATTGAAAAGGTCGTTTCTGTTGAAAATGGCGGAGAGGAGCCTGTACAGGCTTCACCAGATCCGTTAAAGAGCATTATTTCCGCAGTTGAACCTGAAGCCGTTCCTGCCGATGAGCTGAGACTTCCGTTCCTTTTTGCCAGGGATAAAGGAGTTCTTCTGGCGTCAGATAACGGAAATGTTTATCTTTTCTTCAAGGAACAGCCTTCCATGGATGTGCTTCTCGAGGTAAGACGTTTTGCCGGAAGAAATTTCGGACTGAAGAAGCTGCCGGCTGAAGATTTTGACAATCTGCTGACTGACTTGTATCAGAATGATGATTCTGAAGCCCAAAGAATTGCCAGCAACATGGGTGATGACGTGGAGGATTTGAGCCTTTCAGACGATCTTAATAAAGCAGATCTTCTGGATAACAGTGAAAATTCACCGATGGTAAGGTTTATAAATGCCATGCTGGCGCAGGCCGTAAAGGAAGAAGCTTCAGATATTCATATTGAACCATATGAAAATAAGCTTGTTATAAGATTTCGTGTGGATGGTGTTCTGCATGAAAATATATCTCTAGAACGAAAATTTACACCTTATCTGATATCACGCATCAAGGTTATGGCCAAACTGGATATTTCTGAAAAGAGAATTCCTCAGGATGGCCGTATTTCCTTGGTAGTAGGCGGAAAAACTGTAGACGTGCGTGTTTCTACCATTCCTACCAGTTACAGCGAACGTATTGTAATGCGACTTCTTGATAAGAACAGTGTACGTCTGGAATTGAGTCAGCTGGGTATGACTCCGGCAATTGCGGAGAAATTCGGCAGGCTTATCAGAATGCCTCACGGAATTATTCTTGTAACCGGACCAACAGGTTCAGGTAAGAGTACAACTCTGTACGCAGGTATTTCTGAAATCAATACCAAAGACAGAAATATACTGACCGTAGAAGATCCTGTTGAATACGATCTGGAGGGGATTGGTCAGACTCCGGTAAATCCGAAAGTTGATATGACCTTTGCGAGAGCACTGCGTGCTATTCTGCGTCAGGACCCTGATGTGGTTATGATAGGGGAAATCCGTGACCATGAAACAGCAGAGATAGCAGTTCAGGCATCACTGACAGGTCACCTTGTTTTATCTACACTTCATACAAATACAGCTGTTGGTGCAATAACCCGTTTAAAGGACATGGGAATTGAGCCGTTCCTTCTCTCTACCTCGCTTCTGGCTGTTCTGGCTCAGAGACTTGTTCGTACTCTGTGTCCGTACTGCAAGCAGCCGGTAGTTACTTCAGCTCATGATATGGAGATTTTGGGAATTGACCATCCTGTAACAATTTATAAACCGGTTGGCTGCAGCGAATGTAATAATACTGGTTACAAGGGGCGCTGCGGCATTCATGAGCTTGTCGAGGTCAATAATGATGTTCAGCTGGCAATCCACAGCCCTGATGGAGAGGTTGCCATCGAAAAAGTAGTAAGACCATACACTCCTACTATCAGAGATGACGGTTTTTCAAAGGTTCTTGCCGGAAAAACTTCTCTGGAGGAAGTTATGCGTGTAACTAGCGGGGAATAAGACTAATGGCAACGTATCAGTACACGGCTGTTGACAAGACAGGTAAATCGAAGAAGGGAACAGTGGAAGCCGATTCTCCCAAGAGTGCCCGTGCTAAAATTAAAGAACTTGGACTGATTCCTTCTGATGTCCGTGAAGGTGTACTGAAGACTTCCGCCGGCAGTAACAGCAGTAGCGGTTTTTCTTTTTCATCCTTGTTTGAACCGAGAATGTCCAACGCTAACCTGTGTCTTGTTACCCGTCAGATAGCAACACTTGTTTCGTCATCCATGCCATTGGAAGAGACATTGAGAGCTGTGGCACAGCAGAGTGAAAATCCTAAGCATGCGGCTATTATTAATTCTGTACGTGAGAAGGTGTGTGAAGGTTTGACGCTGGCAGATTCTATGCGTAAATTTCCAAAGGTCTTTGATGATCTGTACGTGTCAATGGTGGCCGCAGGTGAAAAGTCCGGCCATTTGGATGAAGTACTGGAACGACTGGCTGATTACACTGAAAACAAACAGGAACTCAAGGCCAAGGTAACACAGGCCCTGATATATCCGATTGTGCTGTCAGTGGTAGCAGTTTCGGTTATCGGTATCCTGCTTTCCACAGTGGTACCGAAAGTGGTTGAGCAGTTCGTGCATATGAATGCCACTCTGCCTAAGTCAACTTTAATAATGATTGGACTGTCCAATTTTGTCAGACATTACGGCATATTGATTCTTATGGTTTTGGGTGTTGGACTCTGTGCTTTTTCCGTTGCCATGAGAAATCCGGTTTTTAAGAAAAAAATTCATGCCATGATTCTTAAGTTACCAGTGATAGGCAAGGTAAGCAGGTCATTAAATACCGCCAGATATGCCCAAACTTTATGTATACTTCATTCAAGTGCCGTGCCTCTTATTGAAGGCATGAGAGTGGCAAGTGATACTTTGACTAATCTCGTGGCAAAGGACAGATTGTCTGAAGCATCAGAAAAGGTACGTGAAGGTAAAGGGCTCAGCCGTTCGCTTAGAGAGACAAAGCTTTTTACTCCCATGATGCTGCACATGATTGCATCAGGTGAAAAGAGCGGTGAATTGGATAATATGCTGGGCAGAGCTGCTACTAATCAGAGTAATGAATTTAAAAGAAATGTGGCCATGGCTCTGGCCGTGTTTGAACCCATGCTTATAGTTGGTATGGCGGTAATCGTCCTTTTTATAGTTATATCAATACTGCAGCCTCTATTGCAGATGAATACAATGGTCGGTGGCAGATAATTTAATGTGTGTACAAATTTATTGAATAGTATTTTGGAGTAACAATGTCTAGAAATAAAGGTTTTACGCTTCTGGAAATAATGGTTGTAATCGTTATTCTTGGTCTGTTGGCTGCGATGGTGGCGCCAAATGTAATGGGAAGCCTTGATGAAGCAAACATCAGCAAGGTTAAGACTGATATTCAGGGGTTGGAAACAGCTCTCAAGATGTATCAGATGGACGTTAAGAGATTTCCAACTACGGATCAGGGGCTTAACGCTCTTGTAAGCAAGCCTACTTCAGCACCGGTTCCAAAGAAATACCGCAGCGGTGGCTATGTGGAAAAGCTTACCAATGACCCATGGGACAGCCCTTATTATTACAAGATGCCTGGTGATCACGGTAAGTACGATGTATTCAGTGCCGGTCCAGATGGTGAAGCAGGGACCTGTGATGATATCGGTAACTGGAATGTTGATACCGTGACCACAGAAACTCTGGATGCCTGCACCAGTAATTAATGGTGCGTTTTTAACACTGAACCTGCATAGACTGATGCCGGAGTTTTCATGAAAAATAACGGTTTTACCTTAATTGAAATTTTGATGGTAATTCTCATTATGGGGATTTCAGCATCAGTAGTATCAATGACTCTTCCCGGAGACGACAGTCTTGCCGGCAGTGCCTCAGAACAGGCCGACAAACTGTTACTTATTATGGAAGAGATTTCCGACAGGGCATCAATGGAAGGGCGGATTATAGGTCTTCGGGTAAAACCAGACGGATACACTTTTCTGTATCAGACACCGAACGGCAATAAGAAGCTTACGAATCTCTCCGTTGAACAGCAGATGTTTTTGTCCTACTGGGATCAGCTGACCTGGAGTCCCTATAATGTTGAAGGTATTGCAACAGATGTTACTTTTGATGAGGGGATCAAGGCAGAACTGAAAGTCGGCGGAATGAAAGTCGAGACAAAAGACGAAACACTTGACGAAGTTGATTTTGATAAACAGGCAAGAGACGTGGAAAAACGCAATTGGCCGCAGATTCTGTTTTATCCTACTGGTGAGGTGACCCCCTTCAGGCTGAGACTTATTCCTGAAGAAGGTGACGATAAGAATAATCCCATAATGATAATAGCCACTGAAACGGGACGCTTCAGACTTTTTGACTCTGAAAAGGACAGGCTCTGAGATGAAAAAGAAAAATAAAGGAATGACATTGCTGGAAGTGATGATTGCTCTGGTTATTTTTGCACTTACATCTTCAGCGGTGATGAATGTTATTTACAATACCATGCACGGATTATCCGGAATGGAGGAGTCTTATTTCGGGCAGATGGTGGCAGATAATGTTCTCAGTCAGATAAAGTTAAACAAGATCTGGCCGAGCAACAGCTGGGTAAATGATAAACAGGAGCTGGCCGGAAGAACCTGGTATTATCGGTATCGCGGGCAGAATACACAGGATGTTAATTTCCGATCTCTTGAAGTTGAGGTCTTTATAACGTCTAAAACCAATACTGATACACCTGTGGCATATTTGAGAACCTATGTGAGTAAATAACATGCGTAGATTTCAGGCTTTTACTCTGATTGAGGTTCTGTTATCGATTGTCATTATGGCAATTCTGGCTCAGGCTACATATAAAATAATAACCGGAGTCATTAATGCTGATAGTGTGGTTGAAGAGAATTCTGCCAGATTTGTAGAATTGCAGAAGGCTTTTTCTGTTGTGGATAGAGACTTTTCGCAGGCTGTTCCCCGTCAATTCAGATATGACGGATCTTCAAGCAAAATAATTATTGAGGTTGGGGAAAATAAGTATCAGTCAGATGGGGTAGGGGTGTCTTTTTCTGTTGGAGGCAGTCTAAATCCCGGGGCAATGCTGCCAAGAGGCGAAATTACCAGAGTTTGGTACAGACTTAAGAATAAGGAATTACAGAGAGCCACGTATCCTTTTCCGGACACTGTTGTGGGGTTTGAACCTGAATTTGAACCTGTTTTAAGTGGCGTTAATTCTTTTAAGCTTAATTTTTATAAATCAGGTTCGTGGACAAAAGACTGGCAGAACAAGATGTCTTTGCCTGGAGGATTTAAGATTGAAATTGAGCTGGAAGATTACGGTAAGATAGAAAAGACCATTTATGTTATAGCCGGTGAACATTAATGAAGAAAAACAATGGAACTGCACTGATAATGGCTCTGCTTGCCATAGCTATAATGATTATCACCGCTACCACAATAGCAGTGCGGTATAACCGCGTCTTTTTTATAACCAGCAATGCCGACCTTGTACAGACATCAAAATGGTATGTTGACGGTATTGAAGGTATCATCAAAAAATACATGATAGATGATTTCAAAAAAACAAAGTCAAAAGTGTATTTGGGAATGAACTGGGCTCAGCCTAATCAGGTGATCCCTTTGGACGATTCCGTAATAAGCGGTACCGTTTATGATGAGATGGCATGTTTTAATATAAATTCCCTGAATAACAATCTTTCAATTGATACTTCCAGTGAGTCGGCAATTCTGAACACTGACTACAGATTGCTGAAGAAAACATATCCCGCACTTGTTTTTACACAACTGATAATTTCCGCAGGAGCGGATGAAAACACTGCTGACACCATTGTGGATTCGGCAATGGACTGGATTGATACGGATTCCGATATGAGGTCTTCAGTAGGTGCTGAAGATCAGTATTATTCATCTATACCGAGTCCCCATCTTACGGCTCAAGGAAGGTTTTACGATAAGAGTGAACTTAGAGCTATAAGAGGCATGACACCTGAAATTTACAGAAGGCTTGAACCGTTGATATGTGCACTTCCGACTTCAGATATGAATGTGAGTATCAATACTCTGACTTTTAAAAAGGCACCGTTGCTGTCAGCAATGTTTTTAGGGACCATGGATTTTGATACGGCGTTAAATGTCATAAACAAGGAGCGTCCGGAATACGGATGGGATACTGCAGACGGTTTCTTAAATAATTCAGTTATACAAAAATATACGGATGCCATGAACGGATTGAAAACCAGACTGCAGAAGACGGTTGTTACTAATTCAAATTATTTCGTGGCAAATATTAAAGTATCTTTCGGAGAGCATGAATTTGCATTTCGAACCAGATTTTACAGAGATTCTGATACCAGTCTTGTCGTGTATCAGCGCTTAAGGGGTGAACTTAATGAGTGAGTATCTTTTTATTCGTCCTAATTTATCTTTCCCCAGAGATTACAGTTGGTTTGCATATGATGATGCATCAAAAAATATAATTTCAAGCGGGCATAATGCAACGATTGAAGAATTGGCTCAGACTAATTCCGGCTCACCGGAACGTATAGTGGTTTTGCTTTATCCTGCATCCTCTATGACTTTTAAAAAGATTACCTTTCCGGGAAAACTAAAGAAGAGCGCATATAATTCACTGCTGTATGTGATTGAAGATGATTTTGCGGAAGATGTTGACGATTTCTCTGTCAGGGTTTTGGAAAGACAGGGGAATGATTATCAGGTTGTTATTTACAAACACACAGAACTCAGAAATCTTGAAAAAGCCCTTGAGCTTCTCGGTCTGAGTGTCGATATTATTGTACCTGATGTTTTAACCATTCCTTACCCTGATAAGAATCAAGCTGATTTTGCAGGTTATCTCCTGAAGTATGACAATGTATGGCTAGTCAGATATGATAAGAATACCGGAATGGAAATTCAGGAAGACTGGCTTCCTATGATTGAAGGAAGTGAAGACGAAAAGAAAAAATATATTTCACTGAGTGAGCTTCCTGGGGAGTTTAAAGAAAAGTGGGAGGAATCACTTGTTGAATCTGCCGAGAAGGTAATTGCTGAGGGAACAATAAAAAGCAAAATAAACTTATCGTCAAAGCAGAGAAAAATTAATTACCACGTTAAGTTTGTCAGATCCTGGATAAAGGTGGCTGTTCTGATTGTAATCATGTTCAGTCTGTGGTTTGTTAATATGTCATATAAAACAAAGTCGATAATTCGTGAGACCATGGACTATCGCAATCAGCAAAGAATTATTTTTAATCAGATTAATCATCAGACAGGAAATGTTGATGACCCGGTTGGAAAAATGAAGGCGCTGATTGAAAATTCATCACCGATCGGTACTGATGAAGGTTTCGTGGATCTGTCAAAAATAATGGTACCGTATGTGTATTCCAAGAAAAACATTGAGATGGTAAGCCTTAAGTTTGACAGACCTAAAAAGACTTTTACACTTCAGTTTTTAACAGACGGCAGTTTTGACAAGGAAGCTTTTTTAAAAGGTTTAAGTCCTGATTTTTCCGGTAGCTTTATTGAATCCAAGCCAAGCCGTGACAGAATGTTGAATACAGTTCAGTTAAGGAGATTAAAGTAATGAAAGAAAAAATTCAGGCTTTGATGCAGAAACTGAGCTCTGTGTCATCAGGTAAATTTTCTCTATCAGGAGCAAACTTAAAAAAAGGTCTCAGCCATAAGACCTCAAGAGAGAAGGTGATTTTGGCGGTGGGTATTACAATAGCAGTCTTCATGTTCCTGTTTGTTGTCGGTATCAGGCCTAAATTGAACCAGTTAAAGAACGCTCAACTGAGTTTAGACAGGGCAAAGAGCGGGTATAATTATATCCTTCAAAACGCATCAAGAGTTTCTCCTCAGGATGTTACCAGACCGGATTTGGGCAGACGTATGGAAGAATGCGTCGTTATAGCCGCAAGAAACAACAAAATTAAAGGTGTGAATGTCATTTCTGACTACAACAAGGAAAAGAATAAAGTTAAGGTTCAGACCGATGAAGCGGCAAGTTATATATCAGTAATGAACTTTGTTACAGAACTTGAAAACAGGTTTGGTGTTACCGTGGATCAGATTACGCTTGATAAACAGGGGGACGGAATCGTATATATATCCAACATGATTCTAGTCAGATTGGATAAAGGGGAATATGATGATTAAAAAGATTATTGTCAGGACATTGTTTATAATCGTTGTATTTATTTTCTTTGTTCTTTATCTGGCCCCTGCGAATAAACTTGTATCCATGATAGATCTTCCTAATAATGTCAGACTGTACGATGTTAGAGGGGATCTGTGGAACGGTCATGTTGAAACAGTTGATATTGATAATATTCGTCTAAGTAAGATTGACTGGAAATTCAACATGTTTACTCTGTTTTTTTCCAAAGGTGTAGCCATAACGGTTTCTGATCCTGAAATATTGACGGGAGCATGTGATGTTAATGTTCTTAGTCTTAACAAAGAAGTCAGGATAAAGAATGCAAAATTTGACAGCTATCTTGAAAAGGTCATTCCCTTATTAAAACTTCCTATACAGCTTAAGGTAGAAGGTGGAATAAGAGGTAATCTGGAAACGGTTCTTTTTGATAACAAAGGAAATTTTAACAGTATCGACGGAGTTATTACTCTTAATGATGTATTGGTTCAGCATCCGTTTGATGCAGAAACGCTCATAGATGTGGGCAGAATCAATGTTGAAATTAAAGGAGACAAACGTAATCTTAAGATACAGATAAAACAGGATTCTGACGTTTTCTCTTTTAATGGAGACATCAGTGTAGTTAATATGTCTGAATATGATTTAACAGGCGGGTTGAGGCCAAAGGGAGCTATTCCTGATAAAGTGGGTGCACTCATTGGCATGCTGGGAAAGCCAGGGACTGACGGACAGATTAAAATTAAGTATAAAGGGCGTATGTAGAATGAAATACAGTCATGTTCTCCCAAAAATACTAGGAGTAAAGGAAGTTACCAGAAGCCGCTTATTCAGAGTCGAAGGTGTTGATCTCGAATTTTCAAACGGCGTTAAGACAACGTATGAGAGGCTTGCCGGAGGCAACGGAGCCGTAATGGTTGTTCCCTACGATTCAGAAAAAAAGGCTTTTGTATTTACAAGAGAATACTGTGTCGGAACTGAGAAGTATGAACTTGGTTTTGTAAAGGGAAAAATAGATGCAGGTGAAACCCCGCTGGAGGCTGCTGAACGAGAACTTGGCGAGGAGATAGGGTTAGGTGCTGAACAGTTTACCTTGTTGAGAACTCTTAATTTCGCTCCCGGATTTATGGGGCTTAAGCTTCATCTGGTTATGGCGGTAAATCTGTCAGAACATCGTCTTGACAGTGGAGACGAACCAGAGGCCATTGAAAGGGAGTATGTACCTTTGGACAGAATAATGTCTCTCCTATACGACGATGACTCAGAGCTTTGTGAAGCAAGATGCATAACCGGGGTTGTACTGGCACTGAAAAAATTGAATTTACCTTTATGAATATGGATAAAAAAAGAATATCCGTTCGTAATTCTCATTCCTGATAAATCAGAGAAACAAACGATAAAAAATCAGTCTTATTCAGAGACTGATTTTTTTGTGTGTTATTAATTTTATATGAGATATCCGATATTTTATAATGAAAATTTTGTAAAAAATATGTTAAATTTCAATTAAAATTTGATTAATGTCAGAATTTTTGAAAACGTTTTATGTTATTCTTTCAAATTATTGAAATGAAAATCGGGTGTTTTTATTTCCTTATTTTTTCTTTTTTATCCATTTTGATAGACGGAGTATCTAGATGAGCTTAAATAACTTTAGAGTTAAACTTCTAAGTTTGGCTGTATCTTCCGCTGTGTTGGCATTTGCGCCTAATTTGGCGTTTGCCAAGAATTACGAGAGTGAAATGGTTATTATTCATCCATTTCAGTGGTCATATGACAGTATAGCAAAGGAATGTACAGAATACCTTGGACCTGCTGGTTTTGACGGTGTTCAGATTTCACAGCCAGCCGAACACGCAAATAAAGAAAATGTCTGGTGGGCCGTTTATCAGCCTGTTAATTTTAATAATTTTACAACCATGACAGGTAATGAAACGCAGCTTAAAAACATGATAAAAGCCTGTAATGAAGCTGGTGTAAAGGTTTTTGCTGACGCCGTATTTAATCAGAGACCTAACGACGGTGTAGGTCTTGGTGGCTCTACTTACGGAAACAACAGCTATCCAGATGGTTTTAACGACGGCGATTTTCATCATAATGGCTGTTCGGTAAGTAATTATTCCGATGAATGGAACGTAAGACAGTGTGCTCTTCTTGGAATGACGGATACTGCCACAGATAATTCAAGCACTCAGGACAAAATTGCTGATTTTCTGGTTAAACTTATGGACATGGGTGTTTACGGTTTCCGTATAGATGCTGCTAAGCACATGCACTATAACGACATTAATGCCATCATGGAGAAAACTGCAGCAAAAGCAGGAAAAAGACCTCCGATTTATATGGAAGTTATCGGTAATTCCAAGGAAGCTCCAGATATTCAGCCGAACAAATATACCTTTATTGATAATTCAGTAGTAACTGATTTCAGCTATGTTGACCGCATGAAGGAAATATTTGATAACGGTGATTATGGTAGTGCTTTAACTTTCGGGCTTGCTGTAGACAGTGATAATGCTGAGGTATTCGTAAACAATCACGATGATGAATATCATCGCTGTTCAGCTGGAAGCTGTTCTATGGGAACTCAGGAAAATCCTAAATATAATCTTGCTCAGTCATGGCTTGCAGTGTGGCCTAAAGGTAAGGTTAGACAGATTTATTCAGGTTATAAGTTCAATTCTCACGATCCTGCCGGTCCGATAAGTGCGGACCGTTGTCAGGGAGGCTGGTTATGTCAGCATCGTGTGCCTTTTGTTCTTAATGCTCCAAGGTTTGCCAGAGCAACACGTGGCGAAGCGGTATCTACCAGTGGATTTAGTGACAATGTACTGTGGTTTAATAGAGGCTCAAAGGGTTTCTATGCCATGAATACCAGCGGCAGTGACGTAACCAAGAGCTTCAATGTGACTATGGCTGACGGTACTTATTGTGATATCCTCGGGGCAACTGATCCTAAGAATAATCCTTGCGGTTCGGATATAACTGTAAGTGGTGGAAAAATTACTGTTACCATTCCTTCAATGAGTGCCATTGCAATCTGTACTGACTCACAGTGGTGCGGCAAAGGAGTAGATCCCTGTGAAACAGATCCGAATGGAGCAGCCTGCTTATGTAAGGGATCTCAGACCACTGACGGTATATGTGTGTCTTACTGTCAGAAGTATCCTGAAACAGAAGGTTGTTACTGTTTAACAAACCCAACTGATTCAAGCTGTGTTTCCATTCCAGCAACCAAGAATAATTTGTGTTATGCCGGTACTTCAAATTCATGGAAGTTTGATCCTATGACTTACAGCAAGTCAACCGGTTACTGGACTGTTGATGTAACTCTTACCGGAGCTGATAAGCAGAGATTTAAGGTTGCCGAAGGCTGTGCATGGACCGGAAATGTATATGGTGCATCCGGAACACCTGGTAAGTTAGCAATTAATACTTCTACTGATGGTGATGAATATACTACTCTGACAGGTGACTACACCTTAAAGATTAAAGATGCGGACATGACTTATGAATTTGTGAAAGCAGGTTCTTCCAATCATGACCCTGTTGCAGGTTTTACCACCCAAATTAATGGTCTTACCGTCACCTTTACCAACACATCAAAGGATGAAGATGGTGATACATTAACTTACAGTTGGAATTTCGGTAATGGAAAGACCTCAACAGATAAGAATCCATCAGTAACATATGATGAAAAGGGAACGTATCACGTAACACTTACTGTAACTGACCCAAGCAAGGCAAGCAATACAGCAGAAGAAGATGTAACTGTAGGTGGTGGCGAAACTACCGGTTATGCCAAGACTGCGATCAGAACTTCTCATGATAATTATGGAACTCATGAGTTAATCAAAAAGTCAGCAAGCAGTTCAGAGTGGACCGGTGAATTCAACTTTACCGAAGCTACAAGCTTTAAGATTGAAGCTCTTCCTAACAGCAAGGATCAGTGTATTTTCTTAGGCGGTAAGGCAGGTGAAGCATTAAAGGCTTCCGGTGATTTCATCAGTGTTGAAGCAGGTGAATACACTATAACCTTCAATGAATCAACAAAGGTTCTTACTGTTACCAAGAAAGAAACCGTAGTTGACGATAAGAAAGCAAACTGTGACAAGGATGGAAGTACCAATAACTGTGAAACTTCAAGCCTTGCATACACCTTCCTTGGTGCATCATACACTCCGACAGCAACTACATTCAGACTATGGTCTCCTGATTCATCAAATGTTTCAGTAACCGTTAACGGTCAGACGTACACTATGTCCAAAACCAACGTTTCCGGATATTCTGATGTTTATGAAGCAGTTGTTGAAGGCGATCTTGACGGTAAGGAATATCAGTTCAAGGTTAACGGAAGCGATGTTCACGACCCATACGGTAAGATGGTAAAGCCTACTAACTACACTGGTACCGGTGCAGTTGCTGAAAACAATGTAAACATCGTTATGAACATGCGTGATACCGATCTTCCTAACGGATGGGCCGAACGTCCTGCTTTAAAGGAAAGAGAAGATTCAATTGTTTATGAAGTACATGTACGTGACTTCACCATTGACAGTTCCTCTGGTGTTTCAGCTGCCAATCGCGGTCGTTACCTCGGTATGGTTGAGGCAGGAACTACCAATTCAAAAGGTTTAAAGACCGGTCTTGATCATTTGAAAGATCTCGGCATAACTCACGTTCAGTTACTTCCGGTATATGATTACGGTACCTGTTCAAATGTTGATTCTCAGGATTCATCATGCTACAACTGGGGTTATGATCCTGTAAACTTCAACGTTCCTGAAGATCGTTACACATCCGTATTCGGTACTGAAAACTACAAGCAGAAGGTTAAGGAATTCAAGACCATGGTTGATGAATTCCACAAGAACGGCATTCGTGTAATTATGGACGTGGTATATAACCATACTTACAGCAAGGATGTATTCTCTAAGATTTCCGGTAAGTACTACACTTCAGTAGATTTATCCGGATGCGGTAATTCAGTTGATGCCAAGAATGACATGGTAAGTCGTTTTATCCGTGATTCTCTTGAATACTGGGCTACTGAATACAATATTGACGGTTTCCGCTTCGACCTCGTTGGCATATTTGATGTGTCTGACTTCAAGGAATGGGGTGAATATCTCAATAATAAATATCCTGATCGTAAATTCCTTATGTATGGTGAACCATGGAACGGTTACGCTACTGATCCTTCAGAAAGCACCCGTGTAAGACTTGGAACAATCAGAAATGCGGCTAGCGGTCACGTTGGCGTATTTAACGGTAAATATCGTGAATGCCTCAAGGGTGGCAGTGATAATGCGGTCGGAGGCTTCCTCTTCAACAAAACTTATTCTGACGTCGGCGATGTTGATGGAAACTTCGGTTGTGTAATGGCCGGTATCAAAGGTGGTGTAGGTGACAGCACCAATACATGGACTCCGCTGTTTGCTGCAGATCCAGAACAGGCAGTTCAGTACATTACCGCTCATGATAATCTGAACTGGACTGACAAGATCACCAAGATGGGAGCTACAGGAGATTACGCTAAACGTTTACAGGCGTACGGTAATGGCGTAATTCTTGTGAGCCAGGGTATTCCGTTTATCCATGCAGGTGAAGAATTTGGCCGTACCAAAAATATGAATGAAAATTCATATAAATCAGCAGACGGTTCAAACGATATCAAATGGGATGTAAAGACTTCTTACAAGGATACTTTTGATTATTACAAGAATCTTATTGCAATGCGTAAGGCTCATCCTGCATTCCGCATGACTACAAAGACTCTGATTGAAAATAATATCAAAGGTTCACAGAATAACGGAGCCATTGTTGTTGATATTAATGGTCAGGCCGTGGGTGACAGCTGGTCCTCAATCAAGATGGTTATTAACAGTGGTAATAACTTAACCATTGATGGAGTTGACGGCTGGAAGAAAAAAGTTCATGCTGTTACCGTTAACGACGACGGTACCACCGGAACTAATGTGGCTGAAGGTACAGCAGTGACAATTTGGTATAAGTAAGAAGTTAGGATGACGATGATAAGCCCGGGGCACAGCTCCCCGGAGCTATAGTAGGTATAAAAGCTATGAAGTATAAGTATACAAGATTATTTTCAGCCATGATGTTAGGCATTGGTGTGACCGCTTGTGGCGGCGGTGGCGGTGGTGATGAACCTAAACCAGATCCAAATACTACCTATCAAATCCAGTCAATCGTTCAGAATATTGATGGCGTAAGTGTAAGCAGCGCGAAGGTATGTCTTGACGTAAACGGTGATGCTATATGTAATGATAGCGACGTTGAAGTGAAAACAACTGACAGTAACGGTGCAACAATTCACACTTTCACTGAAGAACAGTTCAAATCATTGAAGAATATGATTGCGGTTTCCGGTGACGGCAGTGTTTACTCTCATGTGCTTACCGACTCAGTTGTTAATGCAGCAAAATCGGCTGACGTAAAACAAGGCGTTATTTATATCAACCCTATCACAACTCAACTGACTAAGTATGCCAAAGCCAACAACCTGTCTCATGATGCTGCAATTGCTAAGCTTGCAAGTATCATGAATGTTAACAGCACAGAATTTACCAATTCAGTAAAGAAGGACAGTGTTCTTGAAATTATTATCAGATCTCTTGATGCCGTAGGTGACAATTTAAATGATTCAACAGTAATATCCATTGTTACCGGAGCTGGTGATAAAGTTTCAACGGCTTTATCTGATGGTTTAACATCTGATGAAATTGTAACTTCATATAAGAATTATCGTGATTTTGACCATCTAGAAAAAGATGCAGAAAATCATGCACCTGTAATTACTGATTTGAAATCTGCATTAGCTGCGTGCAGAACCTATATGTTTGCCGCTACCGCAACTGATGAGGATAAAGATCCTTTGACCTTTACCTGGACATTCAGTGACGGCAGTTCGCTTACCGGTCCTAATGTTCAGCATATATTTGCTGCAAACGGAACATATAATGTTCAGTTGTCAGTAACAGACGGGAAAGCTCCTGTTTCAAAGAGTCAGTCTGTGACTGTTAACTCAGATATGTGTGGCAGTTTCACTGAGCTTAAGGCTCTGTTCACATTTAAAGCTACTGAACTCCAGGTTGAATTTTCAAATGTTTCATCAGGTGATATTGAAAGTTATGAATGGGATTTCGGTGATGAAGAAAAGTCTTCTGAAGAGAATCCAACACATGTTTATAAGGCTGAAGGAACATACATCGTTTCACTTATTGTGGTTGGCAAGGACGGTACTAAGTCTGAAGCCTATACGTATCCGGTAAAAGTAGAGGTTAACCCTGTTCCTGTTGATCCTGATATTCAGTACAATGTAAATGGACTGACTGTTACATTTACCACAAAAGATGTTGAAAATCCTGTATGGGTATTCTCTGATGGTGAGCAGTTAAGCGGTTTTTCCGTTACCAAGACTTTTGCTGCCGGTGGTAAATATCCTGTAGTTCTGATGCACAGTAAGGGAAGTAAAACATTTGAAGTTGAGGTTGTATCTCCTGAGGACCCTTCTGTAAGTATTGGTGAGCCAGTCGTATCATACCTCAATGTCAAGATGAATGCTTCTGCAGAGAATGCTCCTTCTAATGCGACATTCAGCTGGAACATGGGAGACGGCACCACGTTAACCGGTTCAGACGTTGAATATACTTACAGCAAGAAGGGAACATATACCGTGACCGTTTCTTTACTTGATGAATCAGGAAAGGTTCTTGCAACAAGTTCGAAGGATGTGACCGTAGCGCCGGAAAATCATAAACCTGTTGCCGGATTCACTTATACAGTGAATGGGGTACAGGCACAATTCACTAATACTTCTAAGGATGATGATGGAGATACTTTGACTTATTCTTGGGATTTCGGTGATAATCAGACCTCTACTGAGAAGTCACCAACTCATGTTTACGCCAATGTAACCAAGCAGTATACAGTTAAGTTAACCGTAAGTGACGGTGCGCTGACAGATGAGTTTTCTAATCCTGTTGATATTGTTTATGTGCCAGATTCTCACAAGCCTGTAGCAGTGATGACCAACTCAATTTCCGGTATGGTTCTATCATTTGATGCAAGCAAATCAACTGATGAAGATGGTGATACTTTGACTTATTCTTGGAATTTCGGTGATAACAGTACATCAAAAGAAGTGTCAGGTACACATACTTATGCTGAACCAGGTGAATATACCGTGACTCTCGTGGTTTCCGATGGCGGACTTAACAGTGATCCTGTATCAGATAAATATGTTGCTGTTGATGAGTTGCTGAAATGTACATTGGAATAATGTAATTTAGCTGATATTTATCAATCTTTAAAACCACTGTCATCTGTTTGACAGTGGTTTTCTGTTTTAAAAACGTATACTAAATGTCTATATAAAATGTCTACACATATCAAATTATTAGTGTGATCGGTGTTAAATATCTGTTAAATGTGTTAAATGGATTGTGATATTGATATGATAAAATTTTTCTCTGAAAACTTTTTCATGAACAAAATTACAGGTGTTGAAACATGAATTTTAAATATAGCAGACTTGCTTCAGCCATTATGCTCACCGTAGGTGTAACAGCCTGTGGAGGCGGCGGTGGCGGTAATGGAGATGATCCAGTTATTTCCGATTATAACGTCAAGTTGGCCGTTCAGGACGAGACCGGAGCTCCAGTATCAAATATAACCGTGTGTCTGGATGATAATCGTGATGAATCATGTAGCGTAACAGATGATCTTGAGTTAACTTCAACAGACAGCAATGGTTATGCAAATCAGACTCTTACCAAAGATCAGATTACTCAGGGCAGCAACCTGATGGCTGTTGTTAATAACCAAAAAACGTTTATTAACGTTACCAGTGCCGAGATGTTATCTTCAGTTACAAAGGCTGAATCAAACAATCTTTCAATCAATGTCAATCCGCTGACTTCTCAGCTTTACAGATATTCCAAAAACCAGAGACTTGATATTGATGCAGCAAAGAGTTCTCTGGCAAATTTAATCGGTATCAATGCTTCAGCCTTTGACTCAACCATTAGATCTGGAAGTGCTGTATCCGTATTCCTGCAGTCCCTCTCCAATATGAATCATAATCTTGGCAGCGATGCAGTTGTTCAGAATGTTAAAGGAGCAATCACCAAAATTGAGACAGCCCTGAATAAAGGTGTTTCAGTCGAGGGTATTATAAGTTCATATGCTACCCATAGTAATTTTGATCATTTGATTGACGGCGTTGATACTAATCATGAGCCACAGATCACCAATGTTCAGGTTGTAGAAGTTGCCTGTCGTGAAGTGATTTTTACCGCGAAGGCTACAGATCAGGATGGTGATACCCTGTCATATAAATGGGAACTTGATGATGGAACCGTTGAAAAGAAGCAGAGTTTTCAGCATGTATTCAGTAATATAGGCGAACATCAGGCTACTCTGTCAGTTACTGATGGACTGGCAACCGTTAAGGAAGTTAAAAAATTTGAAACCACATCTTCAATGTGCGGTGCAGATCTTAAGGCAAGTTTCAGTATATCAAAGATTGAGCAGCTGACTGTTGAACTGTCTAATAATTCTTCCGGCAATATTGCAAAATACATGTGGGATTTTGGAGATGGAAGCACTTCAACTGAAAAGTCTCCGGTTCATACATACAGTGAAGCAGGCAGCTATACCATTTCTTTAGTTGTTGAAGACGAGGCTGGAAATCAGTCAGAGCCTGCAACATTCAGTGTAAAAGTTTCCAAGGATGAACCTGTAGTAATTCCAAATATCGATATTACTACAAATGGTCTGACTGTAACTTTAAAAACCGATGCGAAGGATCCTGTCTGGGACTTTACGGACGGGAGTACATCTGAAAAAATTTCCGGAGCAGAAGTTACAAAAACTTTCAGTAAGGCAGGGGCATATACTGTTATTCTGTATTATACAGCAGGTGATTCAACAGCTTCTTACCCATTCACTGTTACGGTAGAAAGTATTCTTGTTCCTACAGTTTCCATTTCCGACATTGAATCAAACGGTCTTGTGGTATCAATGAAGGCAAAATCATCAGGTATCAGCGGTGATGTTACATATGAATGGAACATGGGAGACGGAAATACCGAAAAGGGACAGGAAATTGTCCATACCTATAATGAAGATGGTGAATACACCATTATTTTAAAACTGCTGAATTCCGAAGGTACTACCGTAGCAACGGATACTCATACTGTAGTTGTTATGAAAGATGTTGTTAATCATGCACCAAAGGCTGATTTTACACATCAGGTTGCGGATGACAAAGTAACTGTAAGTTTTACCAATAACTCTAAGGACGATGACGGGGATAAACTCAGTTACGTATGGGATTTTGGTGACGGCACTACTTCAACTGAAGAAAATCCGATCCATAAGTACCCTTCAGAAAAGAAGGATTATACTGTAACTCTTACTGCCAGTGATGGTCAGCTAGACGGAAAAGTTCAGAACAAGGTAAGCATTGATGTTGTTATCAATAATGCTCCTGTAGCTGTTATTTCATCATCCCAGTCTGGTATGCAGCTGTCTTATGACGCCAGCGGATCAACAGATGCAGACGGAGATTCACTCACTTATTTGTGGGATTTCGGTGATGGAACTACATCAGAACTGGAAAAAGGTACACATGATTATTCCCAGGAAGGTGAATATACCATTAAACTTACTGTTTCTGATGGTAAGGTAAACAGTGAAACAGTTTTTAAAAAGATTACCGTTACATCCGGCAATCATGCTCCGGTTGCTAAAATTAAGTCAAGTGTTGATGGTTTAACATTAACCTATGCATCCGAATCAACAGACGAAGATGGAGATACTCTCACTTATAAGTGGAATTTCGGAGACGGTTCAACTTCTGAGACTGAAAGCGGTACTCATACTTATGCCAAGGAAGGTACTTACATTGTTACTTTGACTGCTTCTGACGGCAAAGCGGAAAGTCAACCTGCAACAAAGAATGTTACCGTCGGAGCAACAGGTGATTTTGAAGTTGATTTCACTTATGATTTTAACGGTCTGAAAGGCACTTTAACAGCCTATTCAACTGTTAAAGTTTCAAAACCTCAGACATACAGCTGGGATTTGGATGACGGTAAGACTGCAACCGGTAAGAATCCGACCGTGACCTATACCCAGGGGGGAACCAAGACAGTGGTTCTCACTGTTACCAGTGAAGGCAAGAGTGTATCTAAATCCTATACATTCGAACTTGCTGAAGGCACAAGTGTTGTTCCTGAGAAGAAGGGAATCTACTATAAGGGAGTTGCTGACGGTATCTATATCTGGAATGATTCAGGGGTACTGGCAGGTGAATGGCCTGGTTCAGCCATGACTACTGCTTCAGAAGACAGTTCATGGTCTTTCTATGACACTTCAGCAATAACAGAAAGCAAAGTCAACGTCATATTCCTGAAAGGCGGAGAGAAAATTACAGGTGATTTGACCAATGCTCCTTCAGCGGGATGTTATGACGGAAAGTGGACTGTAATTGATTCCTGTGTTCTTTCTGGAACAGCTACCAAGGTTTCCGGTGGCGGCAAGGTTGATCCTGAGGTAGATCCTGATGATAGTGTTCTCACCAACAATATTCCTTGGAATGACCTCAGTACAGCAGGTTTTGACTCCACTGCCGAAGGATTAGGTGGTGTTGATTCTGCTCCATTCATTGTTCCAAGTCTTATTCCAGGCAGTTACCATGAAGATCAGGTTGTTACTTTAACTACCGAGGATGCCGACAGAAACGGTACTGATGCTACTATCTACTACACACTGGATAATACTGAACCAACTACTTCATCAACCAAGTATACCGGTCCGATTTCATTAAAGGATACTTCCACTGATAAGTTAGGCACAGCATACAGACTTCGCGCTCTTGTTGTAGGCAGTAACGGTGCTAAACAGGAACAGCACTTCTTCTGGTTTATCAAATCGCAGAATCCTGCTGTTTCAGCATCAACTGATTTCCGTGATGAGACAATCTATTTTGTCGTAACAGCACGTTACTACGATGGTGATAAGGACAACAACTATTATTGTCGTGACCGTTTTGATATTGATGACCCAAGCTGGAGAGGTGACTTTAAGGGACTGATTGAACAGCTTGACTACATCAAATCAATGGGATTCACCGCAATTTGGATTACTCCACCGGTAGAAAACCGTTCAGGTCTTGATTATCACGGTTACCATGCATATGACTGGTTCCAGCCGGATCTCAGACTTGAAAGCCCTGGTGCAACTTATTTTGATTTCATTAAGGCAGCTCATGCCAAGGGAATCAAGGTTGTTCAGGACGTGGTGCTTAACCATTCAAGTAACTACGGTATTCGCGGTCAGGTATATCTTGATAAAATTCCTACCAAATATCATGTCGACGCTAAATACGGCAAGGACGGCATAAATATGGGAGATGTGTATGTCAAGAATGTAGGTGATTATAAGTCATATAACCGCTGTGACAATGACAATCCTGTTGCTCCAACATGGCATCGACGTGTCTGCGCTGGTGATCCAGATGCTTCCGCCAAGTTCACTGTTCACTTCAATGATGCTTCAGTGCCTGTGGATGGAAATGCTGACAGTGAAAAGCCATACGATAATTATTACTGGTCTCCTGGTTCAGGACAGCAGCTTTATTCTTACTGGTATCACTCAACTTACACCAACAACTGGGAAAGTGTTGATGAAGTACAGCAGCGCAGTATGGCTGGTGACTGTGTTGACTTAACAACTGAAACAGAGCAGGTTCAGAACTATATGAATGCCATGATGAGAATGTACCTTGACATGGGTATTGATGCTGTTCGTATAGATACTCTTAAGCATATGCCCCGAGAGGATGTTATGGCTATGACATCAAAGTGGCAGAAGTATAAGCCTGGTTTGTTTGTATTCGGCGAAGCTCTGATTAAGGGTTTCGGTGATAACACTCCTTCAGAACTGCATCCTTGGTACTACACCAGAACGTCTGCTGCTGGTGCGGAAAAATCAGGAGATTCAGGTATTTCTGTTCTGGACTTCTCATTAATGAGTACCTTCAGAAATAACGTAACCAAGGGCGGGGTAAACGAACTGGCTAACGTCTTTAACTCATTTGACAGCTGGTATGCCGATCCGACCAAGCTGGTAACTTTCTTCCAGAATCATGACCTTACTCCGGATAACACCTGGGCAGGTTCAGGTGCACAGCACTGCTGTACTGACAGAGCTAATTCAGCCCTTGCATACAACGTGCTATGGACCGTTCGCGGTATTCCAGTAATGTATGCCGGTGATGAAACCGGAGTTCGCGTTGGTCTACCTCCGGATCTTACCAGTGCAGACGACCTCGTGAAGGACACCGGTAGACTGTATGTCGGGGATACAATTGATAACGGTGATCCAATCATCAGTCACATTACAGATTTAAATGCAATAAGAAAGGCATCGATTGCTTTAAGACGAGGAACTCTGAAAGTTCTTAACGGCGAACCTTTCGTATTTGAAAGACAGTACGAAAATGATGTTGCCATTGTTGCCATTCCTGGAACAGGTGGCGGTGATGTGACTGTAAGCGGGGCTACCGATGGTACCTATCAGGATCTCGTGACCGGAACCAGCTACACTGTAAGTGGCGGAACCGTAAATCTTGGTAATATTCCTGGTGCTTCTATGAGAGTTCTTGTTAAGGGATATACCGGTGGAAAAGTGGCTTCAAAGAGTCAGTTTCTTAAGTAATAACTGATATTTAAACCACAAATTTATAAAAGAGTTCGTTTTCATAAAGACGAACTCTTTATTATTTTGTGTGTCTATAAAATTTAGAAAACATTGTATAAATGTGATCTGTATTTCAGAAAAAATATAAAAAAAAGATATTTATGAAATAAGTTTGAAATCGTTTTTTTTATGTATTAAAATTTTAAATTAAAGTAAATTTGAAATGTTAACGCAATGTTAAAACATATTTAAATTTATTTAAATTTGTCAGATGTTAAACCCAATTCAGGATTATAGACAATGAAATTAACAACTTTATCTTTAGCTATTGCATCTGCTATGGCAGTCACTGCGTGTGGTGGTGGCGGTGGTGGTGGGGATAATCCAACACCAGATAATGCATATATGACTGTAAATTACAGTCTTTATTCTTCTAATGACGCAGCAATGGCTGATGGTAATGCAGATGCATCAAGCACTGTAACCCAAATCTGTCTTGATTTAAACAAAAATGACAGCTGTGACTCAGGTGAGCCAAACAAAACCGTGAATGGTGTTAGCGGTTCAGCTAAATTAGAATACGATAGTTCAATCAACTTAAACGGTGTGAATGTCATTGCCCAGAACGCTCTTTCAAAGATGAGAATCAAGGCCAACGTTGGCGGAGCAGCTTCAGGGGCATCAACAAAGTCTGTTTCAGATGTAATTAATTTGAATCCATTAACCAATCTGGCGTATTCCCAGAATTCCGGTTCAGGCAATATAGCAGGGCCTGATGACCTTGCCAGCATTATCGGCACAAGTGCAAATTCTAGTGATTTTGGTTATGATACCGCGTTCAACAGTCTTGATGCAGATGTTAAATCGTTATCCGATACTTTACTTATTTTAGGTTATGGCAAGCTTGCAAATGACCTGTCTTCAGGTGCTTACGGTACTGTATCGAATCAGTTGAATGGTTTACTGCAGAAGATTAAGACATATCTGTCAGAAAACGATAATGACAGAATCAAGATGTTAAGAAGTGTTTCTGCCATAGGTATGAAGACATTTGATAATCCGAATCCGCCAGTTCCTCCATCACCTGATGCACCGGAAATGTCATATAGCGTGACTGAAGGAACCGGAAGTGTTACCTTTAAACTGACAAATGTTTCAGATGAAGCAAGTGTAAAGTGGAATTTTGGTGACAATGAAACCTCAACTGAACTGAACCCAACTCATGTATACAAGAAATCAGGTACATATACTGTTGTAGTTACCATTGCTGACGGAGATGTTTATCAGTTAACTCAGTCTGTAACTGTTAATGTTACCGATAATGTAAATAATGCTCCAGAAGCTGCGTTCATTTCAGAAGTTAACGGAAAGACAGTTAAATTTACTAATAAGTCATCTGATAAGGATGGTGATCAGTTATCATACGTTTGGGATTTCGGCGACGGTCAGAAATCAACTGATGCGAATCCAACTCATGTATATGCTGATTATGGCAATTACAGTGTTAAACTGACTGTTTCAGATGGCAAGACCGAGTCAAGTATCACCAATCCTGTAAAGGTTTCATCTGAAAATAATCCTCCTGTCCCTGAGTTCTCATATACAGAAGAGAATGGACTGGTGAAATTTACAAATACATCAAACGATCCTGATGGTGACGAATTGTCATATGTATGGGATTTTGGTGATAACACTACCTCAACTCAGGTTAGTCCGGAACATCAGTATGCTAAATCAGGTGCCTACACAGTCAAGCTGACTGCAAATGATGGCGCAGCTACTGTTACTAAGGAACACAGTGTAAATGTTAGCATCATTGATCCAGTTGTAAACCACAAGCCTGTTGCAATGTTTAGTTACAGTGCCGCACAGAATGTGGTTACTTTCACTGATGGTTCAACAGACGCTGATGGTGATCAGTTATCATACGTTTGGGATTTCGGTGACGGCCAGTCATCTACTGCAAAGAATCCTCAGCATACCTATGAAGCAAAGAATGCTTCCTACACCGTTAAATTAACTGTTAACGACGGTAAGCTGGCATCAGAAGAGTTCACGCAGAATGTTACCGTAACAATGGAAAATAATTCACCTGTTGCAAAATTCAGCGTTTCGGTAGACAGATACACTGCAACGTTTACCAATAACTCTGAAGATCAGGATGGTGATGAACTCACATATTCATGGAATTTCGGTGATGGTGCTACATCTACTGAAAAGAATCCAAAACATACATATGCTGCAAATGGTAATTACACCGCAAAACTTACAGTGTCTGACGGAAAGACAAGTGTTTTTGTTACCAATCCAGTAAGCATCAATGTTTCAGATATCTGTACTGACAGCGATCCGTACTGTAAGGGTGATGCAGATACTTCATGCGAGGAAGTGTGCACCACCAAGACCGAAACAGTATGTACCGGTGGCGGTGGTACTACTGAAGGAGCTGTTTCAGATGCGTATCATGCAACAAATCCTAACGGTAACGTAGGTGCCAATAAGACTATCTCAGGAGCGTCAGACTGGGGGGATGACACTTTAATAGCTGTAAGTGCCGCAAACGATGACCCTCGCGCTTATCGTGGCTACCATGAATATCCAACTGATGTTTACAGTCTTCACGCAGCATGGGATGACACAAATCTTTATCTGATGGTGGAATTCCCAAATCTTCAGGATGCTGAAACAGGAAGTGATTTCGATGCCTCTTCTTACCAGTTCCTTCCTAACGGTATTGCAATTAATACCGGCAAGAGAAAGGCCGGTGTAGGTCTGATGGATGAAGGCGGTAATCCTTGGAATGATAAGTTAACATTCTGGAATATTAAAGATGGTCTGGACACTTTACTTATGTTCCACCCTCGTCTTCCTACCGTTAACAAGCCGGGGCTCTTCCTTACTAATTCAGAAGGCCTGTTCTCTTATGACGTAGAAGGTGGCTATTTAATCGGTTTTGATGCCGCTGGTATTGAACGTGTGGTTTATCAGCAGCCAGTATCAGCAAATTACTGGGGTATTGCCAATAATTACGATGGTGGTGCTGACCAGTACAAGGATACATCCCTTTATACTGACCTGATGCCGACTTCAAACAAGAATGCTGCAGGTCGTATGTATCAGGTTACGATTCCACTGGCAAGCATAGGCGTTGATTCAGCATGGATGACCAGCCATGGTGTCAAGGTAATGTGGTTCACCACAATGGGCACGTCTCCAATGGATTGTCTGCCTTGGGATCCGGTAATGGTTGATGCAGCATCTGAACCATATTCTGTTGAAGATTCCACTTCTCATGAAAAGGAAGATCTGGATATTATAACCGTTCCTCTGGCATCCGTAGGTAAGCTTCAGTCAACCGGTACCGGTCAAGAAACATGTACTGATGTTGAAAAGGAGGTTTGTGAACCTGATCCGCAGTGTCAGATTGATACCTCTGCCATTGAAGTTAGTCTCAACGGTTCAACCAAGGATAACGGCAAGTCTGTAACCGTAACTGCAACTGTTGCAACCGGCTATAAAGGTGTCAAGTATACCTGGGAACCATCTGTAGGTTCAAAGGTTACCTCTGAATACAACGATACTACCAAGTCATTTACCGTAAACAAGAGTGCCAAGGAACAGACCTTTACACTTAAGGTTACTGCTGACAGTGCCAAGGGATATCGTACAGGTTCAGAAACTTATACTGTGACCATTCCTGCATGTCAGGGGGATGAATGCCCTAATCCGTCAGAATGGAGTACTTCAACAGGTGAATTTGCAGATGTTAGTGTATACACTGAATCAAACTGCAAGGCTCCGGCTAATTCCATCATCCTTAAGTATGACGGCTTTACATCTCCTTACGTCTGGCTGTACAAGGATTCAAAAACCAACTACTCTGGTGGTTCATGGCCTGGTGCTGCAATGACCAAGATTGAAGGATGCACTGAATCATTCTACACATATACTCCTTCAACTACAGTTGATTCAGCTTTAGCCATTTTCTCTGATACTATAGGTGGACTTAATCAGTATCCAGGTCAGAATCAGCCAGGCGTTGAGTATTCTTCAGCAACTCCTTGTTTTGATTTCTCAGCCAAGAAGTTTAAGACTGCTGATGAATGCGGTATGACCCCAGCTGAGGTTAAGACAGAAACTTATGTAACTGTTGATAATAAGAAACAGGCAGACGGTTCAATCATTAAGATCGTTGAAAAAGACGGTGAAGCTTCATCAGCATACAAAGATGTTGCCTTAATGATTTATGGTAAGGGAGTCGGTAAGGAAACCAAGGGTACTTACACTATTGACGGTTCTGAACAGGAATTTACCAATGGTGAAATAATCCGTGTGGGAGCCAACGTAACTGCTCCTGATACTGAAGCTGGTGAAGATCCAAAGAAGGCTACTCTGACTGTAACTTACGGTGATGCTTCTTCAACCTACACCATTCAAAAGAGTAAGTGGGTAACCCCACCTCCAGTAACAGGTGTTGATTTTACATGGAATAATGCTCTGATTTACTTCGTTGTTACTGACCGTTTTGCGAACGGTAACACTTCAAACGATAACTCATATGGAAGAAAAAATCCAGATGCTTCAGGTCATCCTACAGCAACATTCCATGGCGGTGATATCAAGGGGCTGACTAAAAATCTTGATTACATCAAGTCTCTGGGTATGAATGCTATTTGGCTTACTGCTGCATATGAACAGTCTCACGGCTGGACCGGCGGTGGCAAGAAAGGTAATTTCCAGCACTATGCATATCACGGTTACTATGCCTTAGACTTTACCTCCTTGGATGCTAACATGGGTACTGTTGATGAATTCAGAGAATTTGTAACAGAAGCTCATAAGCGTGGTATCCGTGTAGTTATGGACGTGGTAATGAATCACTCCGGTTACGCCACACTGAAGGATATGTGTGACTTCGGCTTTGGTGTTCGTTCAGATGGCAAGAACGCCTGTGAAGAATGGACTCCAGGTAGTGGTGAGTCTTACCATAATAAGCCAATCAGTGAAGCTGCTGACAGCAGGTGGGACAGCTGGTGGGGTGCAAACTGGTTAAGATTCGGTGCATACGGCGGTTGCGGTTCAGATGATTTAACCACCTGTTCATCATACCTGCCAGATTTCAAGAACGAACCAAACGGTTCTTCCGTAAATCTGCCAACTTTCCTGGTTAACAAGTGGCAAACTGCAGATGCTGCCCACGACATTCCTGCTGCTAAGGCTTATCGTGCAGGCAATATGTCTGTAGCTGATTTTGAAGCTCACTGGTTAGCATCATGGGTTGAAGAATTCGGTATTGACGGTTTCCGTTGTGATACTGCAAAGCACGTTGAAAAGGCAACATGGGGTAAACTCAAGAAGTACTCTAATGAAGCTTTGGCCAAGTGGAGAGCAAATCACGCAAACGGTGATGATCCAGCCGCATCATGGACTGACGATTTCTGGATGACCGGTGAACACTGGAACTTCGGTACTGATCCTTCTGACGGCTCAGGTTATGGCAGTACAGGCGGATTTAACTCCATGATTAACTTCAGCTTAGGATGTTCAACACCAGATGCAAGTACCTGGTCATCATATGCCGGCAAGTTTAATAACGGAACCAGTGCTCCAGCTCTGAACGCTCTGTCATACGTATCATCACATGATACCCAGCTTTGCCGTCCGGGTGACATGAAGGCTCTTGGTACAGGTCTTGTACTCTTACCAGGCGGTGTTCAGGTTTACTACGGTGACGAAACTGCCCGTCCAAATGATAACGGCGGTTCAGGCAACGATGAAGAACATGGTACCCGTTCTGATATGAACTTCCCTTCAGACATCAGTAACCAGGCTGAATGGGCTGCCAACGTTGATTCAATCAGCACCAGTTTCTCATCAAATGAAACTCTTGCTCACTGGCAGAAGGTTGGTCAGTTCAGATTCCGTAACCCAGCTGTAGGTGCCGGTAAGCAGACTGAAACTGGCGATGGTTCACTCTGTCGTAAGTATGACAACTCATCTGAAAACATCAGCAATGCTGTTGTAATTCATGTTGGTTCAGCGTCATCTGTTAACGTTGGTGACTGCTTCGAAGATGGAACTGAAGTTATGGATGGCTACAGTGGAGCTACAGGTACTGTCAGTGGCGGTTCTGTATCTCTCTCTGGAACCGGCAGCTTAATTCTTCTTGAAGTTAAGCGCTAATTCAATAATAATTAGCTAATACCTTTTTAAAGGACTCACGAAAGTGGGTCCTTTTTTTGTTGTATTATTTGAAAAAAAAACATATATTTGAACGTGTCATAATCTGACATCGGATAATTTAAAATCCTTCTCATATTCAGACTCAACCAGGTACGGGAATAATTATGGCTGCTGATTTCATTGACTTTTACAGAAAACTGATTTCCATTAATTCCATCAGCTCCGAGATACCGGAGCAGGATATTTCCAATGAAGAGGTGATAGATTTTCTGAATGATTATCTTACTGATAAGGGGTTTGTGACCAAAAAACTTCCTGTAAAGAATTCCAGAAACAAATATAACCTGATAGCGAAAATCGGGAGCGGAGCCGGTGGACTTGCTCTGTGCGGTCATACAGACACTGTTCCATGTGATGAGGGAAAATGGCTCAGTAATCCTTTTGAGCTGACAGAGAGAGATAACAGGCTCTATGGGTTGGGAGTTATTGATATGAAGGGCTTTTTTGCATTTGTTTACAATGTAATAGAAAACATTGAATTATCAGCTCTTAAAAAACCTCTTTACGTTATTGCGACCGGTGATGAGGAAACAAATATGGGGGGCGCTATTTCTCTTCAGGAACAGTTCTCTGATAAACCTGATCTAATGATAATAGGTGAACCTACTTCCATGGTACCAGTTATTATGCATAAAGGTCATGTGGTGCAGGGGGTTAGAGTAAAAGGAAAAGGAGGACACAGTTCAAATCCTGATGCCGGCACCAATGCCATAAAGATAATGCATGAAGTAGTTGGCGGTCTTCTGAATCTTGAAAAAGAACTTAAAGAGAGATACCACGAAGATCTGTTTCAGATTCCTTATCCGACAAGTAATATAGGAAAAATTTCGGGTGGCGATGCCCCAAACAGAATTTGTGAGAACTGTGAATTACTGTTTGACATCAGACCTATTCCGGGACATGGAGTTGAGGAAATGATGAAACTTACCCGTGAGGTACTTCAGCCTGTCCTGAACAAATACCCTCAGAATATTGAACTTTTTGTTCCATATGAACCTACTGAACCTTTTGGGGGAAAAATATCTGATGAGACGGTTAAATATCTGGAAGAGGTTACCGGAAAGAATGCTGTGGCTGTAAACTATGCTACTGAAGCAACTTACTACCAGAATATCAGCGAAACAGTTGTTCTTGGGCCCGGCAGTATAGACATGGCTCATCAGCCGAACGAATATCTCGATATGGATGAGATAGCTCCTGCTCAGGATATACTTCTCAGCATAGTTAAACGTTACTGTATGTAAAACAGTTTCGATTTTTCTATATTATTTTTTAAAAGTTTATTTTAAAAAGTGTAGACTTGGTAAAAATTTTAAGATTTTTTAAATATTTATGCACAAAAACTGCATAAATATGTAATAATATGCAAGCTGTATTGTTTCTGCTTAAAATTGCGACAGTACATGATTCGAGCAGGCGGTCTTTGTATGGTGCCTCTCTTTTACAATAAATTATTTTGTTACCATATAAGGTAAAAATTTTTTATACAGAATTAAGGAATATAACAGAATGCTTAATGTAGCTATCATTGGTGCCAGCGGTTATGCAGGTGCTGACTTATCTTTAATTGTTGCTAAACATCCAAATCTTCAGATTGGCGGTTTATATGTATCTGAAGGCAGTGCTGACGCCGGTAAGCTCTTAAGCAGTTTGTATCCTCGCCTCCACTCATATGTCGATTTACCGCTTCAGCCTTTGACCGCAGAAGCTTTAAACGATGTAAAGAAGTGTGACATAGTATGTCTGGCTACAGCCCACGTAGTAAGTATGAGACTTGCTCCTGAGCTTGTTGATGCCGGCTGTAAGGTGTTTGATCTGTCAGGTGCGTATCGCGTGAATGATCCGGCTTTTTATCCTGAATATTATGGTTTTGAACACGAAAATCTTAAGTATCTTGAACAGGCTGTATATGGTCTTGCTGAATGGAATGCTGAGGAAATTAAGAAGACCAACCTGATTGCAGTAGCAGGCTGCTATCCAACTGCTTCTCTTTCTGCATTAAAGCCTCTTGCAGTTAACAATCTGATCGCCGAAGGTAGCATGCCAATCATTAATGCTGTTTCAGGAGTTACCGGATCAGGCAGAAAGGCTTCATTAACCAACAGTTTCTGCGAAGTAAGTCTTAACGCATACGGTGTGTTCAAACACAGACATCGTCCTGAAATCAGTCATCATCTCGGACAGAAGGTTTTGTTCCAGCCTCATCTCGGCAATTTCAAGAGAGGTATTCTTGCAACCATCTATGTTCAGCTCAGAGATGGTGTTACCGATGAAATGATAGAAAAGGCATATAAGGAAAAGTATGCAGGACAGAATATTGTTCGTATCGTTGATCACTGGCCTGCAGTAAAGGATGTTGAATTTACTCCGTTCTGCGACATTCATTATCAGAGAGAAGGAAATACTCTGGTTGTATGCTCTGCAATAGACAATTTACAGAAAGGTGCCGCAGCTCATACAATGCAGTGTATTAATATTCGTTTTGGTTTTGAACCTACTGCAGGTTTATTATAATACGGTGGTTGGCTATGTTGGATAATGTATTAATCATTAAACTCGGTGGCGCTTTGATTGAAAACGATGAGGCGTTAACTGCATTATATGAAGGATTAACTTCATATTTGAAAGATCACAAGAGACCGATTGTCCTTGTTCACGGCGGCGGCTGTCTTGTTGATGATTTACTTAAGGGACTTGGCATGAAGTCAGAAAAGAAAAATGGCCTTCGTGTGACTCCTTTTGATCAGATCCCTTATATCACAGGTGCTTTGGCTGGTACTGCTAACAAGCTGATGCTTGCCAAGGCTAAGTCAATGGGTGTTGATGCCGTAGGTTTATGTTTAACCGACGGATCAATCACCAAAGTAACTCAGCTTAATGAGGAACTCGGTGCTGTAGGCAGTGCGACAATTGGTTCTCCAAAGCTTCTTGAAGTATTATTGGAAGCTGGTTATATGCCAACCATCAGTTCTATTGGTATAACTGACGATGGAAAGCTTATGAATGTTAACGCTGATCAGGCTGCAGTGGCTTTGGCAATCTCATTAAAAGCTGATTTGGCACTTTTGTCAGATGTTGATGGCATTTTGGACAAGAATGGTAATCTGATTACCACCATGACTGAAAAGCATGCCGCAGATTTAATTGCGGACGGTACCATAACCGGAGGCATGGAAGTTAAGGTTAAGGCAGCTCTTAAGGCTGCCAAGGCTTTAAATAAACCGTTAAGCGTGGCCAGCTGGCGTTATCCTGATAAGATTAACGCTTTGTTAAGTGGTGAAGCCATCGGTACAAGAGTGCTCCCAGAATAATATTTTAGGAGATAATATGCGTCATTTATTAACTGGTTTTGAGTTCAGCTCAGATGAATATCTTCAGGTTCTTGAGCTGGCTAAGGATATGAAGGAAAATCCAGCGAAGTATTCAACTAATCTGGCCGGTAAGACAGTTGTGACTCTTTTTGAAAAGCCGTCATTACGTACAAGAGTGACTTTTGAAGCAGGTATGTACAGACTGGGCGGTCACAGCATTTATCTTGACCAGAAAAATGGTGAATTCGGGCACAGAGAATCCGTAAAGGATTATGCCTGCAATATGTCACGCTGGGTAAATGGTATTGTTGCCCGCGTATTCCTTCACAGCACTCTTCAGGAACTTGTGAAATATGGCACCGTTCCGGTTGTTAATGCACTGTGCGATTTGTATCACCCATGTCAGGCGTTTGCGGATTTTCAGACCATCAGAGAACATTACAGTGATCTCTCAAAGGTAAAGCTTGCTTATCTCGGTGACGGCAATAATGTTACAAATTCACTGCTGATTGCCGGCGCCAAACTTGGTACTGATGTTACCTGCGTATGTCCTAAGGGAAGCGGTCCTGATGTTCAGGTGTATGAAGCAGCATGCGAAGTGGCAAAACATACAGGTGCGAAGCTTAAGGTTACCGACAGTGTTGAAGATATCAACGGTTTTGATGTAGCATATACCGATACTTGGGTTTCAATGGGGGATGATACTCCATTGGATAAAGTTAAGGCCAGATTCATGCCTTATCAGATTAATCAGCAGCTGCTTGACAAGACTGGCATTCGTCATGTACTGCATTGCCAGCCTGCTCATAGAGAATATGAAATTACATCTGAAGTTATGGATGGCCCAAGCTCATTAATTTATGATGAGGGTGAAAATCGTATGCACGCTCATATGGCAGTTTTAAGTACTTTATTAAATCAGGAGTAGAAATAAAATGGCTGTTAAAAAAGTAGTATTAGCCTATTCAGGTGGTCTTGACACCTCTGCTATCGTACCTTGGTTAAAGGAAAACTACGATAATTGTGAAGTTATTTGTTTCGTTGCTGACGTAGGTCAGGGCGCTGACGATCTTGAAGGTGTTGAAGATAAGGCAAAGGCTTCAGGCGCTTCAAAGTGCATCGTTAAGGATTTAAAGGAAGAATTCGTAAAAGATTACGTTTACCCAACTTTAAAGACCGGTGCAGTATACGAAGGTACTTATCTTTTAGGTACTTCCATGGCTCGTCCAGTAATTGCCAAGGCTCTTGTAGAAGTTGCCATTGCTGAAGGTGCTGATGCTATTGCTCACGGTTGTACCGGTAAGGGTAACGACCAGGTTCGCTTTGAAAGTGCTGTAGCTGCACTTGCTCCTCAGCTTAAGGTTATTGCTCCATGGCGTATCTGGAAGATGCGTTCACGTGAAGAACTTTTAAATTACTTAAGCGAACGCAATATTCCATGTAAGGCTACTTTAAAGAAGATCTACAGCCGCGATGCTAATGCATGGCACATTTCAACTGAAGGTGGTGAACTGGAAGATACCTGGAACAAGGCTACTGATGCTGTATGGACTTGGACTACCAAGCCTGAAGATGCACCTAATACTCCTGAAGAAGTATCAGTAAAGATCGAAAAGGGTGAAATCGTTGCTGTCAACGGTAAGGAAATGTCTGCATATAACTGTCTCGCAACCTTGAATGACATTGCTGCCCGTCATGGTGTTGGTCGTGTTGATATTACTGAAAACAGACTTGTTGGTATGAAGTCTCGCGGTTGCTATGAAACCCCAGGCGGAACCGTAATGCTTGCTGCTTTACGCGCTATCGATGAACTCGTACTTGATAAGACCTTAAGATCTTTCAAGGCAAAGATCAGTGAAGATTTTGCTCAGCTGGTTTACGATGGTCGCTGGTTTACTCCACTTTGTGATGCTATTTTAGCATCAGCAAATAACATTGCAGAAGTTTGCAGTGGTGAAGTAGTTCTTAAGCTCTACAAGGGCTCTGTAACTGCTATTCAGAAGAAGTCAGACCACAGTCTCTTTAATGTAGATTTCTGTACCTTTGGTGAAGATGAAGTTTACAATCAGGCTGATGCTGAAGGCTTTATCAAGCTTTATTCTTTACCAGCTCGTATCCGTGCCATCAACGCTTCAAACAAGAAGTAATTTACTGTCAGGATGCAGTCTTAGTCTATGATTAAGATTGGCTGATTCATGCAGAAGGCGTATTCATTTGAGTACGCCTTTATTTTTAGGAGCTGGAGTAAGTCTGTAAGCGTGTGTCGCGTTTCTATTTTGTTTTATGAAATTAGGCTTAAATAATATATAATGACACAAAAATATTGCGAGGTAGATAAATATGGCTTTATGGGGTGGTCGCTTTACACAGGAAGCGGATGCAAGATTTAAATCTTTTAACGATTCATTAGTCTTTGACTATCGTATGGCAAAAGAGGATATCGAAGGTTCAATTGGCTGGGCAAAAGCAATTGCCTCAGTAAATATTATTTCAGCAGAAGAGTTGGAAAAACTCTTGAAGGCTCTTAACGAATTACTGGCCGAAGTTGAAAAAGATCCTCATTCAATTGCTCATGCAGGCTATGAAGACATTCATTCATATGTTGAGGCCAGACTTATTGAAAAGGTTGGTGATTTAGGCAAGAAGTTACATACAGGACGAAGCAGAAACGATCAGGTTGCCACGGATCTTAAGCTCTGGTGCAGAGCACAGGTTGCAATTCTTCTTAAGTCCATTACCGGTCTGGAAAAGACGCTTGTCGATTTCGCTGACAAAAATTTTGACACCGTAATTCCTGGTTACACTCATTTGCAGAGAGCTCAGCCTGTTACATTCGGTCATTGGGCGATGGCATATGTTGAAATGTTTGATAGGGATTACAGAAGACTCAGTAACTGTCTGGAACTGTTAAACACCTGTCCATTAGGAAGTGCCGCACTTGCAGGTACTGCCTATCCTATTGATCGTGAAGCACTGGCAAAGGATCTCGGATTCAGCAGAGCAACAAGAAACAGTCTCGATAGTGTTTCAGACAGAGATCATGTGCTCGAACTTTTAAGCTGTTCATCCATTTCCATGGTACATCTTGCCAGAATGGCTGAAGATATTATTTTTTACAACAGCGGTGAATCAGGATTTATCGAACTTTCTGATCGTGTGACCAGTGGTTCATCATTAATGCCGCAGAAGAAGAATCCTGATGCATGTGAGCTTATCAGAGGAAAAAGCGGACGTGTAATAGGTTCTCTTATGGGTATGCTTACTACTCTCAAGGGGCTTCCTCTTGCATACAATAAGGATATGCAGGAAGATAAAGAAGGTCTGTTTGATGCTCTTGATACATGGCATGACTGTTTAGATATGGCCTGCCTGGTATTCGAAGACATCAAGGTAAATAAGGAAAGAACCCTGGCTGCAGCAAAGGGCGGTTATTCTAATGCTACTGAACTTGCTGACTATCTTGTATCCAAGGGGATTCCTTTCAGAGAAGCTCACCACATTGTTGGTGAGGCGGTGGTGTATGCCATTAAGCAGGGTAAACCGTTGGAAGATTTGACAGTAGAAGAATTCCGTCAGTTCAATGACAGAATTTCAGACGACGTATATCCGATTCTTACTATTGAATCCATACTCAAGAAGCGCTGCGCAAAGGGTGGTGTATCTCTGGAACAGATTAGATCAGCGGTTGATTTCATGAAGAATGAGTTGTCAGCTAGATAATCATTTGAAGTAAATCCTCAGCTAAAACGGTCAGATAAATTTATCTGGCCGTTTTTAATTAAAAAGGTAAAAAAGATCACATTCTTCTTGCAATTATAGAAAAATTAACTATAATTACTTAGCTCTTTAACGAGCGATGCTCTTATAGCATTTACCCCCTAAGATATTTAGGGATTTAATTAGTTTGGACTAATCTCCTCTTGCCTAAAAATTAAAAAGATATGGCGAGACGGCGGGTTTGTCTTTTTTGTTCTTTTTCCATTTGGAGCTCTGGTAATATGCCAAACCAAAGAATTCGTATTCGCTTAAAGGCTTTCGATCATAGATTAATCGACAAGTCTACTGCGGAAATTGTTGAAACTGCTAAGCGTTCTGGTGCACAGGTGCGTGGTCCAATTCCACTTCCTACTCGTAAGGAACGTTTTACTGTACTGATTTCTCCACACGTAAACAAAGATGCGCGTGATCAGTACGAAATTCGCACCCACAAGCGTCTTGTGGATATCGTTGAACACACTGACAAGACTGTTGATGCTTTAATGCGTCTTGATCTTGCTGCAGGTGTTGATGTTCAGATTAGCTTGGGTTAATGAGGGGATAAATAATGTCAATTGGCGTAATTGGTCGCAAGGTTGGTATGACTCGCATCTTCGAACAAGATGGCAAGTCAATTCCTGTGACTGTTATTGAAGTTGAAGCAAATCGCGTAACTCAGATCAAAACTAAAGATACCGATGGCTACAGTGCTATCCAGGTAACTACTGGTTCAAAGAAGGCTAGCCGTTTAACTAAGCCTGAAGCTGGCCATTTTGCTAAGGCTGGTGTTGAAGCCGGTCGTGGTTTATGGGAATTCCGTATCGATGACGCTGATATTGCTAACTATTCAGTAGGTTCAGAAGTTAAAGTTGAATTATTCAACGATGTTAAGAAGGTTGACGTAACCGGTACCTCTAAGGGTAAGGGTTTCGCAGGCTCAGTAAAGCGTTGGAATTTCCGTACTCAGGATATGACTCACGGTAATTCACGTTCTCACCGTGTTCCTGGTTCAACCGGTCAGAATCAGACTCCTGGTCGTGTATTCAAGGGTAAGCGTATGTGCGGTCACTTAGGTAATGTTAAGGTTACTGTACAGGCTCTTGAGGTTGTACGTGTTGATGCTGAACGTAATGCTCTCTTAGTTAAGGGGGCTGTTCCAGGTGCAATCAACGGTACTGTTGTTGTTAAGCCAAGTGTTAAAGCGTAAGCGAGGGGATAATCATGGAATTAAAGATGGTAGGCTCAAGCCCACTTCAGGTTTCTGAAACAACCTTCGGTCGTGAATACAACGAAGCGCTTGTTCATCAGGTTGTAGTAGCTTACATGAACTTTGCCCGTCAGGGTTCAAAGGCTCAGTTAACCCGTTCAGAAGTATCTGGCGGCGGTAAGAAACCATTCCGTCAGAAGGGTACCGGTAGAGCACGTGCTGGTTCTATCCGTTCTCCATTATGGAGAGGCGGTGCTAAGGTTTTCGCTGCTCAGCCACAGAACTGGGAACAGAAGGTAAATCGTAAGATGTACCGTGTTGCTATTCGTAGCATCCTCAGTGAATTAGTTCGTCAGGATCGTTTAGTTGTAGTTGAAAACTTCGGTGTTGAAGAAATCAAGACCAAGGCTCTCGTAAACAAGCTTAACGAATTATCACTCAAAGATGTATTAATCGTAACTCCAGACTTTGAAGAAAAATTAGCTCTGTCAGCTCGTAACCTCTACAAGGTAGACGTATGCAGCGTTCAGGGTGCTGGTTTCAACCCAGTAAGCCTTATCTCTCATGACAAGGTATTAGTAACTTCTGCTGCAGTTAAGAAGATTGAGGAGTTATTAGCATAATGGTTAGTTCTCGTCTTTATAATATCATTAAGAGCCCATTGGTAACTGAAAAGACCAATACTATTGCACAGGCTAACAACGTTGTTACTGTTGCAGTTGCTAGTGATGCCACCAAGCCAGAAATCAAGCAGGCTTTTGAAAAGATTCTTGGTGTAAAGGTTAAGGCTGTAAACACTATTAACTACCAGGGTAAAGTAAAGCGCACTGGTCAGCGTTTAGGTCGTCGTCAGGACTGGAAGAAGGCTTATGTTACCTTAATGCCTGGTCAGACTGTCGATTTCGTAGGTAGTCAGGCTGAATAGGAGTAATAAAAATGGCAATTGTTAATTGCAAACCAACATCTCCAGGTCGTCGTCACGTTGTTAAGATTGTGACTCCTGATCTTTACAAGGGCGCTCCATTTGCTGGTTTAGTTGAAGAAAAGCGTAAGACTGGTGGTCGTAACAACTACGGTCGTATCACTACCCGTCATATCGGTGGTGGTCACAAGCAGCGTTATCGTGTTATCGATTTCAAGCGTGTTAAGGACGGTATCCCTGCTAAGGTTGAACGTATTGAATATGATCCAAACCGCAGTTCACACATTGCACTGATCTGCTATGCAGACGGTGTTCGCAGCTATATTTTAGCTCCTAAGGGCTTAAAGGCTGGTGATGTTGTTGAATCAGGTGTTCATGCATCTATTAAGGTTGGTAATGCTCTGCCATTACGCAACATCCCTGTTGGTACTAATGTTCACTCTGTTGAACTTTACCCAGGTAAGGGTGCTCAGTTTGCACGTTCAGCCGGTGCTTTCTGTCAGATCCTCGCTCGTGAAGGTGACTACGTAACCTTACGTATGCGTTCTGGCGAAATGCGTCGCGTTTTAGCAGATGCTCGTGCTACCATTGGTGAAGTAGGTAATTCAGAACACATGCTTCGTCAGTTAGGTAAGGCTGGTGCTAAGCGTTGGTTAGGCATTCGTCCTACAGTTCGCGGTATGTCTATGAACCCAATCGACCATCCACATGGTGGTGGTGAAGGCCGTAACAAGGGTATTCAGCCAAGATCTCCTTGGGGTACCTTATGTAAGGGCTACAAGACCCGCAAGAATAAGCGTACTGATAAGTACATCGTTCGTCGTCGTGATAAGTAATTTTAGATAAGAGGTATTACCATGCCACGTTCGCTCAAGAAAGGTCCTTTTATTGACCAACACTTGCTGCAGAAGGTAGAGAAAGCGGTGGAAAGCAATGATAAGAAGCCAATTAAGACTTGGTCTCGTCGTTCAATAATTATCCCTACTATGATTGGGATGACCATCGCTGTCCATAATGGTCGTCAGCATGTACCTGTATACATTTCTGACGAAATGGTTGGTCACAAGTTGGGTGAATTTGCCCCAACTCGTACTTTCAAAGGTCACGCTGCTGATAAAGCAGGTAAGTAAGGAGTTATTAAATGGAAGCTATCGCTATACATAAGAATGCCCGTACTTCAGCTCAGAAAGCACGTTTAGTAGCTAACCAAGTACGCGGTTTACCTGCGGCTCAGGCTGTTTACACTTTACAGTTTAGCCCAAGAAAGTCCGCAGCTATCATTTTAAAGGTTTTGAAATCAGCAATTGCTAACGCTGAACACAACGTTGGTTTAGATGTTGATTCATTGTATGTTTCACAGATTATGGTTGACGAAGGTCCTTCACTCAAGCGTATCCGCGCTCGTGCTAAAGGTCGTGCTGACCGTATCACCAAGCGTACCTCCCACATCACCGTTGTTGTGGCAGCTAAGGCGTAAGGAGTAAGGAATGGGCCAGAAAGTTAATCCAAATGGTATTCGTTTAGGTATTACTAAGCAGTTCAATTCTACCTGGTATGCAAACACTGCTGATTTCGCAGACAATCTTTTCTGCGATTATCAGGTTCGTGATTACATTTCTAAGGAATTAAAGAACGCTTCTGTATCACGTATTGTTATCGACAGACCGGCAAAGACCATCACTGTAACCATCTACACCAGTAAGCCAAAGGCTGTTTATGGTGAAAAGGGTGTTAATCTTGAAAAGATCCGCACTCAGGTTGCTAAGATTGCAGGTGTTGCTGCTTCTGTTAAGGTAATGGAAGTTAGAACTCCTGAATTAGATGCTAAGCTTGTTGCTGACAATATCGCTTCACAGCTCGAACATCGTGTTATGTTCCGTAAGGCTATGAAGAAGGCTATTCAGCTTGCAATGAAGGCTGGTGCTAAGGGTATCAAGATCGAAACTAGTGGTCGTTTAGGCGGTGCTGAAATTGCACGTTCTGAATGGTTACGTGAAGGTCGTGTGCCATTACACACTCTTCGTGCTGATATTGATTACTCTGTATCTGAAGCTAACACCACTTACGGTGTAATCGGTGTTAAGGTATGGATTTTCAAGGGTGAAATTTTAGGTGGTTTACCACTTGAAACTGAAGCTCAGCCAGAAAAGAAGCCTTCTAAGAATTTCAACAAGCGTCCAAACGCTAGAAATCAGGCTGCTAAGTAAGGAGATCGATTATGTTACAACCAAAGCGTACTAAATACCGTAAGACTCAGAAGAGTCGTAACCGCGGTCTTGCCTATGCAGGCGGTACCGTTGCTTTCGGCGATTTTGGTCTGAAGGCCGTAACCCGTGGTCAGATTACTGCACGTGAAATCGAAGCTGCTCGTAGAGCGTTCACTCGTGCTATTCAGCGTAAGGGTCAGATCTTTATCCGTGTATTCCCAGATAAGCCAATTACTGAAAAGGCTCTTGGTGTTCGTATGGGTAAAGGTAAGGGTAGTGTAGAATACTGGGTTTGTCCAATTCAGCCAGGTAAGATCTTATTCGAACTCGGTGGAATTCCTGAAGATTTAGCCCGTCATGCATTCGAACTTGCTGCTGCTAAGCTCTCTGTTCAGACCACTTTTGTAACTAAGGCGGTATTATAATGTTTGTAAGTGAACTTAATAATAAGAGTGTTGAAGAACTCAATACTGAGTTAGCCAACTTATTGCGTCAGCAGTTTAACCAGAAGCTTATGTTAAAGACCGGTTCTCTTAAGGACGTTTCAGTTTTAAAGAAGACTCGTCGTGACATCGCTCGTGTTAAGTTAGTGTTAGCACAGTTATCTTCAAAGAAGGATGGTGAGTAATGAGCGAAATTTCTCGTTTAAAGCAGGGTCGTGTAGTTAGCGACAAGATGGATAAAGCCATTGTAGTTGCTATTGAACGTAAAGTTAAGCACCCTATTTATGGTAAGATCGTTAAGCGTACTACCAAGCTTCATGTTCAGGATGAAAACAACGTAGCTAAAGAAGGCGATATCGTTGAAATCAAGGAATGCCGTCCTATTTCTAAGACCATTTCTTGGACTTTAGTTCGTGTTGTAGAAAACAACTAATATTAACATTTAGTTAATTGTCAAAAGGGAAGCTTGCTTCCCTTTTTTTCATTATATAAACGATATAGTCAAACTGATAACTCTTTATTCCAGTCTAGAGGAATATGTTAAAATTCCTCCTTATGAATTCAGTTTTGTAAATAATTGAATTTAGATCAAAAAAATCCTTAATCTTTTTGAAATTTTATGTTACTATAACGCACCATTTCATTGTATTGAGATGTAATTTTGTTTTTATTTTTATTATTATAACGGAGCATAATCATGATCCAGATGCAGAGTATGCTAGATGTCGCTGATAATTCAGGCGCTCGTAGTGTAATGTGTATTAAGGTTCTTGGTGGTTCACATCGTCGTTACGCCAGTGTTGGTGACGTTATCAAGGTTTCTGTAAAGGAAGCAATTCCTCGCGGAAAGGTAAAGAAGGGTGACGTAGTTAACGCAGTTGTAGTTCGCACTAAGAAAGGCGTTCGCCGTCAGGATGGTTCTGTCATTCGTTTTGACCGCAATGCGGCTGTTCTCCTTAACGGTCAGTATCAGCCGATTGGAACTCGTATTTTTGGACCAGTAACTCGTGAATTACGTACTGAACGTTTCATGAAGATCGTTTCACTGGCTCCTGAAGTTCTTTAATAGAGGGTCGAAATATGGCAAGCAAAATCCGTCTGAATGACGAAGTAATTGTTATCGCTGGTAAGGACAAGAAGAAGACCGGTAAGGTAGTTAAAGTTTTAACTGCTGAACATAAGGTTATTGTTCAGGGTGTTAATCTCGTTAAGAGACACATCAAGCCTAACCCAGCTTATGGTATCGAAGGTGGTATTGTTACTAAAGAAGCACCTATCGATGTATCTAATGTTGCGATTTATAATCCTTCTACTCAGAAGGCCGATCGCGTTGGTTTCAGATTTGAGGATTCTAAGAAGGTTAGATTCTTTAAGTCTAATAATGAACTTGTTAAATAATTGGAGTTTACAATGGCGAAACTGCATGATATTTATAGACAAGAAGTGATCAAGACTTTAACTGAACAGTTTGGTTACAAGACTGTCATGCAAGTCCCTAGGATTGAAAAGATAACCCTCAACATGGGTGTCGGTGAAGCTGTGGACGATAAGAAGGTTTTAGAAAATGCTGTTAAGGATTTAACCGCTATTTCTGGTCAGAAACCTTTAATCACCAAGGTTCGTAAATCTGTAGCGGGCTTTAAGATTCGTGAAGGCTATCCGATCGGTTGTAAGGTTACATTACGTGGCGAACGTATGTGGGAATTCCTCGAAAGATTAATTTCTATCGCTATGCCTCGTATCCGTGACTTCCGTGGTGTTAATGCCAAGTCTTTCGACGGTCGTGGTAATTACTCAATGGGTGTTCGTGAACAGATCATTTTCCCTGAAATTGATTTCGATAAGGTTGACGCAATTCGTGGTATGGATATCACCATCACTACTTCTGCTAAGACTGATGACGAAGCAAGAGCACTCTTAACTGCTTTTAATTTCCCATTCCGTAAGTAAGGATATTAGTTATGGCTAAAACATCAATGTTAATGCGCGAAAAGAAGCGCGAACTCCTTGCTAAGAAGTATTTTCAAAAGCGTCAGGAACTCAAGGACATTATCTCTAGCGTTACCGCAAGCGATGAAGAAAAGTGGGCTGCTGTTTTAAAGCTTCAGTCACTTCCACGTGATTCCAGTGTTATCCGTCAGCGTAACCGTTGCAGCATCACTGGTCGTCCACATGGTTATTTACGTAAGTTTGGTATGTCTCGTATCATGGTTCGTGAACACATGATGAAAGGCGAAATTCCTGGTCTTAAAAAGGCCAGCTGGTAATTCTAGGAGATTGACTTATGAGTATGCAGGATCCAATTTCGGATTTATTGACTCGTATTCGTAACGGCCAGGCTTCCGGTAAGGTTACGATTAGTTTACCTTCTTCAAAGCAGAAAGTTGCAATTGTTGATCTGCTTAAGAAAGAAGGCTATATTGCAGATTTTTCTGTTTCTGGCGATGAAAAGAAAGTTCTTGAAATCAGCCTTAAGTATTTCCAAGGCAAGCCTGTAGTTGAAATGATCAAGCGTGTTTCACGTCCTGGTCTTCGTATCTACAAGAGCTGTTCAGATCTTCCTAAGATTCAGAATGGTTTAGGTATTGCTGTAATTTCTACCTCTAAAGGGCTTATGACTGACCGCGCTGCTCGTAAACTGGGCATCGGTGGTGAAGTTGTTTGCTACGTAGCTTAAGGAGTAAAACAATGTCTCGTGTTGCTAAGTCTCCTGTAGTTATCCCTGCAGGTGTTGAAGTTGCTCTTGACGGTAACAACATCACCGTTAAAGGTAAGTCAGCTTCATTAAGTGCTAAGATCAATTCTTTAGTAACTGTAGCTGTTAAAGATGGCGCTGTTACTTTTGCTCCAGTTGATGATTCACTCGAAGCAAACGCTCAGTCTGGTACTGCACGTGCAAATGTTGCTAACATGGTACGTGGTATCGAAAAGGGCTTTGAACGTAAGCTTACCTTAATCGGTGTAGGTTATCGTGCTCAGGCTAAGGGAAAAGTGTTAAACCTTGAATTAGGTTACTCACACCCAATCAACTATGATGTACCAGAAGGAATCACTATTGAAACTCCTTCTCAGACTGAAATCGTTGTTAAAGGCGTTGACAAGGCACTTGTTGGTCAGGTTGCTGCAAATCTTCGTGCTTATCGTAAGCCAGAACCTTATAAAGGTAAGGGCGTTCGTTATGCTGACGAAGTTGTACATATTAAAGAAGTTAAGAAGAAGTAGGAATAAGCAATGGATAAGAATTTATCTCGTCTTCGCAGAGCTAAGAAAGCTCGTGCTAAGATGCATGAATTGGGTGCTACACGCCTAGTTGTTTATCGTACTCCGCGTCATATTTACGCTCAGGTAATTAACAACGACGGTAACGTAGTTGTATGTGCTTCAACTCTTGAAAAAGATCTTGCTGCACAGGTTAAGTACACTGGTAATATTGAAGCTGCGAAGTTAATCGGCAAGGTTGTTGCTGAACGCGCAGTTGCAAAGGATGTTACCACTGTTTCTTTCGATCGTTCAGGTTTCCAGTATCACGGCCGTGTTGCAGCACTTGCTGACGCCGCCCGTGAAGCTGGTCTTAAGTTCTAAGGTGAATGAGAATGGCTAGAAATGAATCTCAGTCTAACGAACTGCAGGAAAAGTTAGTTGCAGTTAATCGTGTAGCAAAGGTTGTTAAGGGTGGTCGAATTTTCTCATTCACTGCTTTAACTGTTGTTGGCGACGGCAATGGTCGTGTTGGTTATGGCTATGGTAAGGCATCTGAAGTTCCAGCTGCTATTGCTAAGGCTATGGACCAGGCTAAGGCTAACATCGCTGAAAACAAGGTTGAACTTAACAATGGTACTTTATACCACGAAGTAAGAGGTACTCACGCTGGTTCTACCGTATTTATGAAGCCTGCTTCAGAAGGTACTGGTATTATCGCTGGTGGTGCTATGCGTGCTGTGCTCGAAGTTGCCGGTGTTAAGAACGTGCTTGCAAAGGCATATGGTTCAACCAACCCTGGTAACATCGTAAGAGCAACTGTAGCAGCTTTAAACTCTATGAAGTCTCCAGCTGCTGTATGTGCTAAGCGTGGTTTAACTCTTGACGATATTTTGGAGTAAAAAATGGCTGAGAAGACTATTAAAGTTACCCAAACTAAGAGTGCTATTGGTCGCAAGCCTAATCACGTAGCTACTTTACGTGCTCTTAAGCTTCGTCATATTGGTCACACTGTAACTCTTCCTGATAATCCACAGATTCGTGGTATGGTTGCTACTGTGTATTACATGGTGAAGGTGGAAGAATAATTATGGAAAAGAAATTAACATTAGATTCTTTAAAGCCTGCTGAAGGTTCCAAGAAGCCTAAGCTGAGAGTAGGCCGTGGTATGGGTTCTGGTGTTGGTAAGACCTGTCGTCGTGGTATTAAGGGTGCTGGCGCTCGTAAGAGTGGCGGCACTAGACCAGGATTTGAAGGCGGTCAGATGCCAATCAAGATTCGTTTACCTAAGTTCGGTTTCTTCTCAAGAATCGCTCAGGTTACTACTGAAGTTCCTCTCAACGAATTAAACAAGGTTGAAGGTGAAGTAGTTGATCTGCTGTCCTTAAAGAAAGCTGACATTATCGGTCACAAGTTCGAAAATGTTAAGATTATTCTTTCTAAGGAAGCTAAGTTAAGCAAGGCTGTAGTAGTTAAGGGCCTCAAGGTAACTCAGGGCGCTAAGGCTGCAATCGAAGCTGCTGGCGGTAAGGTAGAAGAATAAGGATATAAAAATGGTAGCAAGACCAGGCCAAGATAAAAAGGAAACTAGTGAGCTCAAGCAGCGAATTTGGTATGTAATTTTTGGACTTATCATTTTCCGCTTTGGTTCCTACATCCCTGTTCCTGGTGTGAATGCCGATGTACTGCGTGAAATGTTTAATTCCCAAAGCGGAAACGTAATGGGAATGTTCAACATGTTCTCTGGTGGTGCATTGGAGCGTGCGTCCATTTTAGCCTTAGGCATTATGCCTTACATTTCCGCTTCTATTATTATTCAGCTAATGTCGGTTATGATTCCTCAGTTAGCTGAATTAAAGAAAGAAGGTGAAGCCGGTAGACGAACATTAACAAAGTATACCCGCTGGGGAACTTTGCTATTGGGCTTAATTCAAGCATCAGGTATCGCTTATGGTTTACCACGAATGATGCCTGGTCTTGTTGATAACCCAAGCTTTCAATTCTATGTTGTTGCGACATTAAGTCTTACCACTGGTACTTTGTTCCTGATGTGGTTAGGCGAACAGATCACTGAACGTGGTATTGGTAATGGTATCTCACTTCTAATTTTTGCTGGTATTGTTGCTGGTCTTCCACGTGCAATCGGTGTTACATTAGAGCAGTCGCGTCAGGGTGATTTGAATGCATTAAGTCTCATCATAATTGCTGTAGTCGTTATAGCAGTTACTGCCTTTGTTGTGTTTGTCGAACTTGGTCAGCGTAGAATACCTATTAATTACGCCAAAAGACAGAGTGGCAATCGTATTTACGAACCGCCTGCAAGTCATTTGCCTCTTAAACTGAACATGTCAGGTGTTATACCTGCAATTTTCGCTTCAAGCATTATTATGTTCCCTGCGACTATTGCTGCATGGTTGGGTAGTGGCAATACTGATCAAGGCATTTTTGTAAGTACGTTGCAGGAAATATCAATGTTACTGTCCCCAGGTCAGCCTTTATATGAAATATTGTATGCGGTTGCCATTATGTTCTTCTGTTTCTTCTATACTGCGATGGTATTTAATCCTCGTGAGATAGCTGATAATTTGAGAAAGGGCGGTGCACTTATTTCTGGTATTAGACCTGGTGAGCAGACTGCGAAACATATTGATAAGGTTATGACAAGATTAAGTCTTGCCGGTGGCCTTTACATGTGCTTTGTTTGTCTTGTTCCTCAAATGCTCATGAGCTGGTTTAACGTTCAGTTCTATTTTGGTGGTACTTCTTTGCTGATTATTGTTGTGGTAACAATGGATTTAATCGCACAATACCAAAGCCATAAGGCAAAATTACTTTATGGTGATGTGCTGAAGAAAGCAAATTTGTTAAATTATGGACGCTAGTCCAAACAGGAGTATGTCATGAAAGTTGGTGCTTCAGTTAAAAAGATTTGCCGTCACTGCAAAATCATTAAGCGTGGTGGTGTTGTTAGAGTAATTTGTACTGATCCTAAGCATAAACAGCGTCAGGGTTAATATTAATTTACTCAATTAATTTTGTTTGCAAAAAAACTGCATGTCATGTATAATCTGTGACTGCAGTTTTTTATTGTGCACTAGTCGGCCCCCGCGTATCCTAACGGGCTTTGCGGAGGCTATTTTTTATAACTTACATATTAGGAGTTTATAGTGGCCCGTATAGCTGGTATTAACGTTCCTGATCAGAAGCATGCAGTTATTGCACTTCAGTACATCTACGGTATCGGTGCTACCACCGCAAAGAAGATTTGTGCTGATGCTCAGATCAGAGAAGACGTTAAAATTAAAGATTTAGATGAATCTGTATTAGATAAAGTTCGTGAACAGGTTGCTAAGTACACTGTAGAAGGTGACCTTCGTCGTGAAATTACTTTAAACATTAAGCGTCTTATGGATCTTGGTTGTTACCGTGGTCTTCGTCATCGTAAAGGCTTACCAGTAAATGGTCAGCGTACTAAGACTAATGCTCGTACTCGTAAGGGTCCGCGCAAGGCAATTAAGAAGTAAGCGAGGTTAATATAATGGTTAAAGCATCTCACAGCACTAATGCTCGTGCTCGTAAGCGCGTAAAGAAGCAGGTAGCAGATGGCGTAGCTCATATTCACGCTTCTTTTAATAATACAATTATTACTATTACTGACCGTCAGGGTAATGCTCTTTCATGGGCTACTTCTGGTGGTTCTGGTTTCCGTGGTTCCCGTAAGTCCACTCCATATGCTGCTCAGGTAGCAGCTGAACGTGCAGGTGAAGCAGCTAAGGAATACGGTGTTAAGAATCTTGAAGTTAACGTAAAGGGCCCTGGTCCTGGTCGTGAATCTTCAATTCGTGCACTCAATGCTATTGGTTATAAGATTACTAATATCACTGATGTAACCCCAATTCCACACAACGGCTGTCGTCCACCGAAGAAGCGTCGTGTGTAGTACCTTCTTTGCATAATGGAGTATTAAAATGGCAAGATATATTGGACCATCTATTAAATTAAGCCGTAGAGAAGGTACAGACCTTTTCCTCAAGTCAGGTGTTAAGGCTTTTGCTGCTCGTGGCGAAAGATCAAGAAAGCTTCCTGGTCAGCATTGGGAAAACAGACCTCGTACTTCTGAATACGGTCTTCAGTTACGTGAAAAGCAGAAAGTTCGTCGTATTTACGGTGTTTTAGAACGTCAGTTCAGAAACTACTATAAGAAGGCTTCTCGTTTGAACGGTAACACTGGTGAAAACCTTCTTAAGCTTCTTGAATCCCGTCTTGATAACGTAGTTTACAGAATGGGTTTTGGTTCTACCAGAGCAGAAGCAAGACAGCTTGTTAGCCATAAGGCTATCATGGTTGACGGTAAGGTTGTTAATATTCCTTCATTCCAGGTTTCAGCTGGTGCTGAAATTGTTGTTCGTGAAAAGGCTAAGAATCAGGAACGTATTAAGGTTGCTCTTGATTTAGCTAAGACTAGCGAACCTATTAGCTGGGTTGAAGTTGATGCTGATAGCATGAAGGGTAAGTATGTTCGTGTTCCAGAACGTTCAGATTTACCTGCTGATATTCAGGAACAGCTTATCATCGAACTTTACTCTAAGTAATTTAGTCTCTAAACGAGGGAATAATTTTGGGCTCTGTAAAAGACTTTTTAAAACCAAGACAGGTGGCAATAGAACCTGTTGCTCAGAACCATGCAAATGTCGTTCTCGAACCTTTGGAACGTGGTTTTGGCAATACTTTAGGTCAGGCTTTGCGTCGTTGTCTATTAATGTCTGTTCCTGGTTGTGCAATTACCGATGTGGTTATCGAAGGTGTTGCACATGAATATAGTGCAAAGTCAGATATTCAGGAAGATGTTCTTGAACTGTTATTGAATATTAAAGGAATAGCAGTAAGCATATTAGATGATGCAGAAAATGAAGTCGATATAGAATTGTCCAAGTCTGGAGCCGGTCCCGTTTGCGCTGGTGACATCGTAAGTGATAAGGTTAACATTGTTAATAAAGACCATGTACTTTGTCATCTTAAGGATGCTAAATCTAACATTCAGATTAAAATGAAGGTTGTGCGCAACGTAGGTTTTTTACCTGCAAGTCAGCAGGGAAGAAAGCCTGGCTTTGATGAAGACAACAACATTATGTTAGACGCAAGTTTCAGTCCCGTAAAATATTTATCTTATGAAGTAGATTCTGCCCGTGTTGAGCAGAGAACTGAATTAGATAAATTGGTGCTCGATATTGTAACTAACGGTGTGTTAGATCCAGAACAGGCTATTCATTTAGGTGCAAGTATCCTTCGTGAACAACTATATTCTTTTGTGGATTTAGATGCTGTTAAGACTGTAAGCCCTGTAGAGCAGACTCATGTTCCTGCTCCGGATCCGGTACTCCTTAAGTCCGTTGATGATCTTGAGTTAACAGTTCGTTCTGCTAACTGCTTGAAGGCTGAAAGTATACAGTACATCGGTGATTTAGTTCAGCGTACTGAAGTTGAGTTATTAAAGACTCCAAATCTTGGTAGAAAGTCTCTAACTGAGATTAAGGATGTTTTAGCTCAACGTGGTTTATCCCTCGGTATGCGTCTTGATAACTGGCCTCCTGCAGAGTTGTCAGGTCAAGGTTCTAAGTCATAACAACATTTATTTTATAAGGAAGATATCATGCGTCATCGTATGAGCGGTCGTCAGTTGAACCGCAATAGCAGCAGCCGTGCTGCATTATTCCGTGCTTTAGCTGTAGCCTTATTCAGAGAAGAAACTATTAAGACTACTTTACCTAAGGCTAAGGAATTACGTCGTGTTGCTGAACGTCTTATCACTATTGCTAAGGTTGACAGTGTTGCTAATCGTCGTTTAGTATTTGCACGCACCCGCGATAGAGATATCGTTACCAAGCTTTTCAACGACATTGGTAAGCGTTGTCTTGAACGTAATGGTGGTTACACCCGTATTTTAAAGTGCGGTTTACGTCCAGGTGACATGACTCAGATGGCTTACATCAGCTTAGTTGATCAGAAGCCTGCTGAAGTTGCTGAAACTGCAGAAGCTTAATTTATTTTAAGTAATAAAAAAGACCTCGTGTATGCGGGGTCTTTTTATCTTTTTTTAGCTTGACTTTTACAGTGCACCGTATATAATTAAACGATCATTTTTTGCTTTTTAGCGATTGTTAATTTTTATACAGATTGTATATTCTGTCAAATGAGGAATCAAACTTGAACTTCTCAACTGATACTTTTAGACCGCAGCAGGCTAATATTGAAAAAATCTCTCAGACTCAATCAATAATTAGACTTGAACCATTTGAACAAAATTTCGGTCTCACTTTAGGTAACGCCTTAAGAAGAATTCTTTTATCATCTATGCCTGGTTGTGCAATCAATGCAGTAAAGATTAAAGGCGTAGATCATGAATATACTACTAAGGAAGGCTTGCAGGAAGATATTCTGGTTTTACTGTTAAATCTTAAGAAGATTGCAGTTCAAATTGAAAATACAACCATGAATGAAGCAGTGCTTTCTTTACATGTTAATGACCCTGAAACGTCTTCAGAGGATAACCATAATTATAAGTCAGATTATGTTGGTCCTATTACTGCCGGCGATATCTATTGTCCAACAGGTGTGAAGATTTTAAATCCGGAATTGGTTATCTGCCACATTACTCATCGTTCAGTTCCGTTCATTATGGAAGTTTATGTTGACAGAGGCAGAGGCTTTGACAGAGCCGATTTACGTTCTTCTAATCATGCTGAAGATCATAGAGATCATGGCGAAGGCCGACTGCTTGTTGATGCTACCTATAGCCCTGTGAAGAATGTTGCATATAGAATCGAACCTTACGAGAATAACGAAGGCAGAGCTCTTGAAAGTCTGGTGATTAGTCTTGAAACAGATGGTACCATTACTCCTGAAGATGCCCTGAAGCATGCTGCAACTATTTTCCATGAACAGCTTGATGCGTTTATCAATATCAGTTCATTTAGTGAACCTGTTGTTGAGGAAGATAATGAACCTAAGATCAATCCACAGCTTCTTAAGCCAGTTGAAGAGCTTGAACTTACTGTTCGTTCTGCTAACTGTCTGAAGGCTGAAGGTATTAAGCTTATAGGTGATCTTGTTCAGCGTACTGAAGTTGAGTTGTTAAGAACTCCAAATCTCGGTAAGAAATCTCTTTCTGAGATCAAGGATGTCCTTTCACGCGAAGGTCTCTCTTTGGGAATGCGCATTGAGAACTGGCCTGAAGCAGAGGACGAACCTGAAGTTAAATACAGACTCTAATTTAAGTCCTATTAGTATATTAAAACCACCTTCCTAAACTTTGTTGCAATTCATATGTTTAGGCGTCATAAGACCGAATTTCAAATAACATGAGGTTCGGTCTTATTATTTCTCTATTTCACTCAGGATAATATCCAATTCGTCAAAAGACTGTATGTTGTCGTCTTCGTCTGTTTCCTCTTCTTCTTTCGAGAGCTTTCCAAATATTTCCGTAGAAGGCTTAGGGATGTTCAATGCTTCCATTATTCTTCTCTGAACACCGGTTACGGGAGTGTAATAACAACCTTCCCTGAATACCGTCTGTTCGATGGAATCTAGATTTGCCAGCAGTTTGTTAT